>JAFSFF010000116.1 GCA_017435375.1 Thermoguttaceae bacterium | reverse complement strand
TACGACGGCGGCTGGTCTTACGTCGGAATCGACCAAGCGTCGGAGCGGGCCGACAACTCGAACTCGCAATTCGCGCTCCTCGCGCTTTACGAGGCGGAACAAATCGGCGTCGCGATCGACGAAGCGGTTTGGAAACGCGCCGAAAATTATTGGCTCCGAATGCAAAACGACGACGGTTCTTGGGGGTATCGCGCTTCGACGCTCAATCCGGAGGGGTTCCCGAGCGGATACGGAACCGGGAGTATGACCTGCGCCGGAATCGCGGCGTTGGCGATGTGTTCCGGCGTCCGCGAGGCGGCCCGAGCGCGCGTCGAAGGGAACGACTTTCTTTGTTGTCAAGACTTCGAGGACGAGATCGCCGTTCGGATTTCGTCGGGGCTCAACTGGTTGGGGAAACATTTTAGCGCGCGAACGAACCCCGGTCGCGCCGCCGGAACCGACTCGTACTTTTTTTATTATTTGTACGGTCTTGAGCGAATCGGGCGGCTGACCGCGAACCGTTTCGTCGGACGCAGCGACTGGTACCGCGAAGGCGCCGACGCTCTTCTTCGGCGCAAGGGGGCGTTGTCGCAATTTTGGAACGCGCAAAAAGATTTGGCCGGGAACAACTGCGTTTCGACGTCGTTCGCGCTCCTCTTTTTGTCGAAAGGGCGTTGGCCGGTTCTCGTTTCGAAGTTAAAATACGGGGACGGGGAAGACTGGAACGCTCATCCGAGCGACTTGGCCCGGCTGACGCGCCGCGTCGAACGGGAGTGGAAGACGAATCTCGTTTGGCAAACGGTCGACGCTCGACGGGCGACGCTCGACGACTTGCTGCAGACGCCGATTTTGTCGATTAGCGGAACGGAAACGCCGCTTCCGAGCGACGCGGAAGAAAAACGGCGCTTTATTGAAATGCTGCGCGGTTATTTGGAGCAAGGCGGCTTTATTTTCGCGGAGGCGATCGACGGCGACGTTAGTTTCGAGCGCGGTTTTCGGGAGCTGATCGCGGAAATCGCGGCGCAAGACGGCGGCGAACTGCGGTTGTTGGAGCCGGAACATCCGATTTGGACGGCGGAAAAAGTCGTCGCGCCGGAGCGGGCCCGGCCGATTTGGGGACTCGATTTCGGGTGTCGGACGAGCGTCGTTTTCGTTCCGGCTTACCGTCCGACGCCGGGAGCGAACGGCGAAGCGCCGAGCGTTTTCGACGACCGACCGTCGTTGTCTTGCCTTTGGGAAGCGTCGAAACCGTTCGAGCGGAGCCGCGGAAACGGACAAAATGGACAAAACGGGCAAATTGAGCAAAACGGCGAAGGCGGAGCGACGGCGATTTCGGCGAACGCGGCGGCGGAGATCGAGACGGCGTTCGCGATCGGGCTGAACGTTTGCGCGTATGCGACGAATCGCGAAATGAAGTTTAAGGAAGAAATTCCCGCCGACGTCGCCGCCGAGTTGGAGAAGACGAAGGGCGTCCGCAACAGCCTTTTCGCGGCGATTCTCGAATGCGGGGGCGGCTCTAATTGCGCTCCGCGAGCGATACCGAACCTGATGAAGGCGATTCGCGGTAATTTGGGGATTCCGGCGCAACTTTACGTTCCGCGAGCGTCGGCCAAGCGCGACGATTTGTTCGATTATCCGACCCTCTTTATGCACGGACGGAACGCGTTTTCGTTCGGAAACGAGGAAAGAGAACGATTAAGGCTTTATTTTGAGCGCGGCGGATTTTTGTTCGCGAACGCCGTCGGCTCGTCGAAAAAATTCGAGGAGGCGTTTTTGAAAGAGGTCGCGGCGATTTTTCCGAACGCGGAGCTGGTCGACGTTCCGGTCGACGACCCGATTTTTACCGGGCGATACGGCGGATTTAAGATCGAGACGCTGCAATATCGGACGCGAAAAATCGAAAACGGACGGAAAACGACCGCGACCGTCGTCGAGGGGCCGCCCCGCTTAAAGGGCGTCGCGCTCGACGGACGCTGGGTCTTGCTTTACTCGCCGGACGACGTCGCTTGCGCGTTGGAAAACGTCGCAGCGGCGAATTTCGACGGTTTGACGCAAAAAAGCGCGTTTCGGTTGGCGACAAATATCCTGTTTTACGCGGCGGAGTCTTTTTGACGAACGCTTAAAAGCGCGGGTTGGGTAAAATAGGTAGATTGCGGCGGCGTTTGTAAACGGTTAAAGACGCGGCGGATAAAGCGCGTCGAGCGTTTCGCGTCGGAAAAAACGTTAAAAAAGGGAATAAAGACGCTAATAACGAAGAAAAAGGAGAAAATTTAACTCCCCCTCCTTGCGCTTATTGCGTTCGGGGGTAAAATCGGTAAGATTAGAAGTCGGCTTGCGTAAAGCCCGCCTTTTCGTCCAAGTCGGCGTCGTCGGAGCGGACGCGTTCTCGAAAACGTCGATTTTGTCAATATATATTAATAGCGCGTCGTTTTTGAGTAACGAGCGAAGTCAACGGACGCGGCGCAGAGCCGAACGCGTCCCTTTCGAAACGAGTCGAGTCGTCCTATGTTTGAGTCCTTAACCGACCGATTAAGCGCCGCGTTCCGCGCGATGACGGGGCAAGGTCGCCTTACCGAATCGAATATTCGCGAGGGGATGAACCTCGTCCGCCAAGCGTTGCTCGAAGCGGACGCGAACGTCGAGACGACGCGCAAGTTCGTCGATTCCGTTCAAGAAAAGGTTCTTGGGCTCGAAGTTTCGCGCGCGCTGAACCCGACGCAACAAATTTTGAAGATCGTCAACGACGAGTTGATCGCGCTGATGGGCCCGGTCGACCATTCGCTTCCGGAAAAGAAGCCGTTCGCGACGATTATGCTTTGCGGGTTGCAAGGGTCGGGTAAAACGACGAGTTGCGGCAAACTGGGGAAACGCCTCTTGGCCGCCGGTCGCAAACCGATGTTCGTCGCCGCCGACTTGCAGCGTCCCGCCGCTATCGACCAGCTGGAAGTGTTGGGCGGTCAGCTCGGCGTTCCGGTCTTCGTCGACCGCGACTCGAAAGACCCGGTCGACGTTTGCCGTCGCGCGCTGAAAGAGGCGAAGGAAAAAGGCGTCGACGTCGTTATCCTCGACACCGCCGGGCGCCTGCACGTCGACGAAGAGTTGATGGCGCAACTGAACCAAATCGAGCGCAAAGTCCAGCCCGATCAAGTTTACTTCGTCGTCGACGCGATGACCGGGCAAGACGCGGTCAACAGCGCCAAGGCGTTTAACGACGCGCTCGAACTCGACGGCGTTATTTTGACGAAGCTCGACGGCGACGCTCGCGGCGGCGCGGCGCTTTCCGTTAAGTCGGTTACCGGCGTTCCGATCAAGTTCATCGGCGTCGGCGAAACGCTCGACGCGCTCGAAGACTTCCATCCGGAACGGATGGCGAGCCGAATGCTCGGGATGGGCGACGTGATGACGCTCATCGAAACGGCGCAAGCGAAGTTCGACGAAGAAGAACTTCGCCGCCAACAAGAGCAAATGGAGAAGGGGCTCTTTACGCTCGACGACTTCCGCAAGCAAATGTCGCAAGCGAGCCGCCTCGGTTCGATGAGCAAGATTATGAGTTTCATCCCGGGGATGAGCCGTCTCAGCGGAATGCTCGGCGAACTGAACGTCGACCCGGATAAAGAGATGCGCAAAATCGGCGGGATCATCGACTCGATGACGCCGGAAGAACGCCGTCGCCCGGATATTATCGACCTGCGCCGCAAAAAGCGCATCGCCGCCGGCGCCGGAGTCGAAACGTCGCAAGTCAACGAATTGTTGAAGATGCACGAGCGAATGGCGACGATGGTCAAGAGTTTCTCGTCGATGGGAATGGGCGACCGAATGCGCGCGATGCAGCAAATGACGCAACAAGCGTCGGTCAATCCTTTCGGTATGTTCGGCCCGATGAAAAAGGGCTCGACCGGCAAACGTCTCACTCCGAAAGAACGCGCCGAACAACGCAAACGCCTTGAAAAAGAGCGTCGCAAGAAGAAGCGCAAGTAAAAAAGACGCGAAAAAACGACGTCGGTAAATTTTGCCGAAAAGTCGGTAAAAACGAAAAAAGAGAAAAGACAAACGACCGGTTAAACGTTCCGGTCGTCGCGGCGAAAACGAGAATCGCCGCGCTCCCGACGCCGTTGGGAAAACGGAAAGTCGGTAATTTAGAGAATATTTAAGTTGGTTGGAAACGCCCTCTTAAATCGAGTCGACGTTGGAGGTTGGCGCCGCGACGTTCGCGCTTAGCGGACGAGTCCCCCCGAAACTCGGGCGGTCGCGCCGAAAAGGTCGACGATAAACGAACCGAATCGCCGGAAATTTCGGACGATTCGAAAAAAAATAACGAAATACCTTTTGACGAAGGAGTTTTAAGTGGCTGTTAAAATTCGTATGAAGAAGTTCGGTCGCAAGCACCGCCCGTTTTTCCGCGTTGTCGCCGTCGACGCTCGTTGCCCGCGCGACGGTCGCGTTTTGGAAGAACTCGGTTACTATGACCCGATGGTTCCGGAAACCGACGCTCGCGTCGTCCTCAAGAACGAACGCGTCGCCTATTGGCTCGGCGTCGGCGCTCAACCGACCGACAAATGCGCCGTTTTGATCAAAAAATACGGCCCGAACGGCAAATGCCTCGAAGCGCAAAAAGCCGCGCAAGAACGTTTGGCCCAAAGCCGTCGTCGTCCGACCGTCGACGCCGAATAATTTCGGTTCGACGCTCGAACGAGCGAAATTGAGTAAATTTTTTGCGGAGCGAAGACGCAAGCGCGTCGAAAACTCCGGTAATTTGTCGTCGACCGCCTGTTAAAATGGGCGCGAGTCGGCCGAATTCGGAACGAGTCGAGATTTTGGAAACAAAATAAAACGGCTCCGAACGACGGCGACCGATTTTGCGCGGCCCGGGGGTATAAAGCGAATGCGATTCGACGTTTTGACGTTGTTTCCCGGAATTTTTGAAGGTTATCTTTCGGAAAGTCTGTTGAAAGACGCGATCGAACGCGGCGCGCTCGAAGTTTGCCTCCACAATATGCGGGACTGGGCGAACGACAAACATAACACGATGGACGACCGGCCTTTCGGAGGCGGGCCCGGCATGGTGTTGAAAGTCGACAGAATCGTCCCTTGCGTCGAAGAGGTGCAAACTTACGCCGAGCGGCCCGGTCGTTTGGTGATGTTGACGCCGCAAGGCCGTCCGTTGACGCAGCGCGTCGTCGAAGAGTTGGCTCAAGAAGAGCGGATTCTTCTGTTGTGCGGACGTTACGAAGGGTTCGATCAGCGCGTCGTAGAAATCCTGCAGCCCGACGAAATATCCATCGGGGACTACGTTTTGAACGGCGGGGAAGTCGCGGCGGCGGTCGTTATCGATTCCGTCATGCGTTTGATTCCGGGCGTGTTGGGAGACGAAAATTCGGCGGTTGTCGATTCGTTCTCCTCGGGAAACCGGCTCCTCGAAGAAGACCAATACACGCGACCGCGCGAATATCGCGGTTTGACCGTTCCGGAAATCCTCCTGAGCGGCGACCACGGCGCGATCGAGCGTTGGCGTTTGAGCAACCGCAGAGAAAAAACGCTGGCTCGGCGTCCCGATTTGTTGGACGGCGAGGAAACGAAGATCGACGAAGACGAGAAAAAGAAGAAAAAAAAGAAGCGACCGAAGAAAACGGAAGAACCGGAAACGGTCGCGGAATCGGAAAACGTCGTCGAAGCGAAGCCGAGCGAAACGCCGGAAGTCGCCGACGCGACCGAAACAAACGTCGACGTTTGATTTTCAACAACAATAAAAGGGGCGAGTTAATTGGAATCGGCGATTCGAGCGAATCGCGACGAGCGTTCCGACGAGACGTCGGGGAAAACGTTTCCAATTTTCTTTCTAGTCCGGCGCGGTTTGCCGGAAGTTTTTAACGCCGCCTTTCCGAGAAAAAAATCAAGAAATTGAAGGAATATATCCGTGAGTCAAGATCTCATTCGTTTAGTTGAAGCTCGCGCTAAAAAAGAGAGCGTTTCCAAATTTGAAATCGGCGACGTCGTCAACGTTCACTGCAAGATTCTCGAAGGCGACAAAGAACGCATTCAAATCTTCAACGGCGTCGTCATCGCGCGCAGCGGCGGCGGGTCGTCCGAAATGTTCACCGTTCGTCGCATCGTCGCCGGCGAAGGCGTCGAACGCAAGTTCCCGGTTCACAGCCCGCGCATCGCGAAAATCGAAGTCGTTCGTTCTTCGGTCGTTCGTCGCGCGAAACTCTACTTCCTCCGCGACCGCGTTGGGAAGCGCACCCGTTTGGCGGAACGCCGCGTGGAACGCGCCGCGACGCAACAAACCGGCGCGAAGGTTATGAAACGCGGGAAGAAGGCCGCGCGCGCTCGTCGCGAAGCCGCCGCCGCGAAGAAAGCCGCCGAATAATCGCCGCTTAACGTTCGTCAAAACGACGACGCGAACGTAAGACGCTTTAACGTCCGACGTTCGCGTCGTTTTTTCTTGCCGTTTTCAAAGAGGTGGGCGCGTTAATTAGGAAATCGCTTTAAAAGTAGATAAAGCTAATAGAGCCCGACCAATATTTTGGCCGTCGCGCCAAAGTTCGGGTTTACTCGCGTTGTGGGGAACGGGTCGAGAATCGGCGCTAATATCGCGACATTCGTCTAAACAGCGCTTTATTCCGAAGAAGGAGCGACGACGAGACGTCGGTTTCAAGCTAAATTTGACGCCGCGGTTTCGGCGAGTTTTCCAACAAAGATTCTAGTCGGCTATTTTAGCGTTTCTTTTTTTAAAATCGGAGCGGCGGTTGAGGCCGGCGGTAAAAAGGGAAAACGGTTCGCGGCGCGTCGGAAAATTTTACCGACGGCGACGACGTTGCGGAAACATTGGAAAAAATCGCGGCGAAAACGCGAAACGCCGCGTCGACCGACGGGAAAAATCGGGACGCGGCGTTTGCGCAAGTTATTTAACGAAAGTCGTTAAACGGAAATCAGACTTCCCAACCTTCGCGGTATTCCGTTTGCAGGAACTTGTTCGCGTCGGCGTTGTTGACGATCTTCATCGCCTTCGCGTCCCATTCCAGCTTGACCTTGCCCGC
The DNA here is from genome assembly GCA_017435375.1 of Thermoguttaceae bacterium. Classification (GTDB taxonomy): domain Bacteria; phylum Planctomycetota; class Planctomycetia; order Pirellulales; family Thermoguttaceae; genus RUG369. The sequence continues at coordinate 710 of JAFSFF010000116.1, read as the reverse complement.
GCGGAGCGAAACGGCGCCGAGTTGCACCGCTTCCGAAAGACGACCGGCGTACTCGAAATTGCAGAGCGGCGTCGATTTGCCGCCGTCGATAATCGAGTTGACCCATTCGCGGTGATGGCCCGCCGACGACGGAATCGATTTCGCCGGACGTTCGTATTTTTCGTATTTGTCGGTCGGATAAAGGCGAATCGTGCCGTAGTCCGCTTCCAAAATCCCTTCGTCGCCGACGAAGATAACGCCCATCCCGAGGTTCGCCAGTTTCTTTTCGGCGATAACCTTCGGACGACGCTTGCCGTCGTACCAAGTGAGCGGGAGCGTTTTGCCGTTCCATTCGAATTCGTAACGGCATTCGACGTCGAGCGGGCAGCACATCGGGCTGATTTCCGTGTCGCACGTCGCTTCGATCGTCTTCGGATATTGCAGATCGAGCGCCCAGAACGGCAGGTCCATCAGGTGGCAGGCCATATCGCCGAAGGTGCCGGTGCCGAACGGCCAATAACCGCGCCAACGCGCCGGGACGTAACACGGGTTGTAGTCGATCCATTGCGCCGGGCCGAGCCATTCGTCCCAATGGAAGTGTTTCGGAACTTCAAATTTTTCTTTCGACGGTTCCGGATAACCGCCCCAACCTTTGCCGCACCAAACGTGAACTTCTTGCGTTTCGCCGATCGCGCCCGCTTGAACCAGCTCGACGACGCGGCGGTAGTTTT
>JAFSFF010000115.1 GCA_017435375.1 Thermoguttaceae bacterium | reverse complement strand
GTAACGCGGGTCGTAATCGCGTTCGGCGGCCGGGCCGAGCCAAGCGTCCCAATTCAACGTTTTCGGACATTCGACCTTTTCGGCGGCCTTCGGCTTCCCGATGTAACGATTTTGACACCAAACTTTAACGTCTTTAACGGTTCCGATCGCGCCCGCTTGGATCAGCTCGACGACGCGGCGATAATTGTCTTCCGCGTGAATTTGCGTCCCCATTTGCGTAACGAGTTTCTTTTCTTTCGCGACTTTTTGCATCGCGCGGATTTGGTAAATATCGTGAGCGAGCGGTTTTTCGGAATAGCAGTGAAGCCCGAGCTTCATCCCGGCGATCGCGGGCGCGGCGTGCGTGTGGTCGGGCGTGCAAACGACGATCGCGTCGAGTTGGTCGCCCATTTCGGCGAGCATATCGCGGAAATCTTGGTACATTTTCGCGTTCGGATAGGTCGCTTTCGCCGCGTCGAGGTGTTTCGAGTCCGCGTCGCAGAGGGCGATTTGATTTTCGCCTTTGCAACCGTTGACGCTGTACGCGCCTTGACGGGTGATGCCGACGTGCGCGATATTCAGTTTCGAGTTGACGCCGATTTCGCGAGCGACCGCCGGCGCGGGAAAGTTCGCGAGGCCGAGCGCGCCGACGCCGGCGGCGAGAGTCGACGTTTTGAGGAAATCGCGGCGAGTGGAACGGGCGTTGCGCAATGTCATAAAGACGCTCCTTTTCGGCTTTCGCGAGCCGATTTTGACGTTTTTTGTCCTTAATATTAATAGAAAGCGATAAAAGCGGGGCGTTTCGCGACCGCCGCGGCGCGGCGTTCCGCCGACCGTTTCGTCGATTTTACCAAACGGCGGCGGCGATTGCAAGTTTTTTTTGCGTCTTCAAACGATTTTTTCCGAATTTTTGTTTTTCGTTTTCCGGCGAGTCGAGCGTCGGCGGCGCGGCGCGTCGGCGAAGAAATTTTATCGAAAAAGCTCTCTTGTTTCGAAGAGCGTTTCTTGCTATCTTTCCTCGTCGACGTTAAAAAAAACGTCGACGGAGCGAAACGTCGGCGTTTTTCGTCGCGAATTTTTACCTATTTTACGCCTTTTGAGATTCGTATGCAGTCGTTTAACGAGTTTTCCCGATTCGGTTCGCGTCGCGACGATTTTTGGTCGTCGGGGCGGTTTCTTTTCGACTCTTGCCGCGAAGAGCAAGCGGACGAGAACCCGAGCGTTTTTTCGTCGTTTTTAAACGCTTTCGAGCGTCGTTGGAACGCCGAAGGACGTCGCGGTTTGCGAAAAGAGAAAGAAAACGTCGATTGGGAAGAATCTAATAATAACGCCGGTTTTGGCGGTTGGAAAAATTTAAGCGATTCGGAGAACGGCGAAAAATCGAACGACTGCGACGATAACGCCGACGCCGAAGATCGCGCCGAGTTTGAGCGCTTGCGTCGATTGGCGGGCGACTTGGCGAATCGCGCCGGTCGGAACGAAACGGAACGGCGTCAAAAAGCGGCGGAGGTCTTCGCGAAGTCGACGGACGACGCGGCGCCTCTCCGCGCGAATCGCGGCGACGTCGAGCGCGAAAACGTCGAAAACGCGTTCCGACTCGACGGCCCGCCGGACGCGACGGCGACGATCGACGGCAAAACTTACGTCTATTTCGGCGGCGACGGGTATCTCGGGCTCCAAGCCGATCCGGAAATGCTCGCGACCGCTTGCGAGGCGGCGATGAAATACGGGCTCGCGTCGGCGACTTCGCGGCGCTGTTTCGTTCCGGCGCCGGCTCGCGAAGTCGAGCGAAACGCGGCGGAATTTTTTGGGGCCGCGCGCGCTTTTTACGCGTTGAGCGAAGCGACGCTGGCCGAAGCGACGCTCCGTTTGCTCGCCGGTTCGTTCGATCGCGTCTTCGTCGACGAAGCGTCGGCGCCGTTTTGGACGCCTCTTCTCGAAAAATGCGCGAACGAACGTCGTCGCAACGCCGATTGGGAACGTTTGGAGCGGTCGGAGCGATTGAAGCGATTGGGCGCCCGCAACGTCGACGGCGGCGACTCGGAAACGAGGCGCGGCGCTTGGGACGCGAACGACGGAACGCCGATTTTGTTCCGACATTGCGCCCCGGTCGATTTGGCGGGAAAATTGCGGCGCTTTTTGCCGCCGGGCGCGCGTCCTCTCGTCGTTACCGACGGCGTTTTCGCCGATTGCGGCTCGGTCGCTCCGCTCGACGAGTACGCGGCTTCTTTGCGGCGTTTTCCCGGCGCGGCGCTCGTCGTCAACGACTCGCACGGCGTCGGCGTTTTAGGAAAGCGCGGACGGGGAACGCTCGAACATTTCGGGTTCGATTTGAGTCGCGTTAACGAAACGAGTCGAGAAGCGGAGTTCGAGCCGAGGTTCGAGTCGGAAACGTTCGACGACGAAGCGTTGGGAGGAGAGGCGCGTTCGGCGAGCGGAAGACGCGACGGCGTCCGCGTTTATATGTTCGCGTCGTTGGCGAAGGCGGTCGGCGGGTTCGGCTGCGTCGCGCCGGGGAGCGAGTTTTTCGTCGAGAAGTTGACCGAGCGTTGCGAAGAGATTTGCGGCGCGATTCCGTCGAATCCGATCGCGGCGGCGACCGCTCGCGGTTTGCGGATTTTGACGAAAGCGCCGGATTTGCGGGAACGTTTGCGGCAAAATTCGGAACGACTGCGCGCCGGGTTGCGGACGTTGCGCCTTGAGATTGCGGACTCGCCGTCGCCGATCGTCTCGTTTCAAGTCGGGACGCCGCAGAATATGCGCCGGATTCAGCGGGCGTTGGCGAACGAGCGGATTTTGATTTCGTATTTGCCGGCTCGCGGAGACGGGGCGCGCGGAGCGTTGCGGGTCGCCGTGTTCGCGACGCATTCGCCGGAGATGATCGACGCGTTAATCGAAAAATTTCGCGACGTTCTTTGAATAGGCCTTAAAACCGACAAAACTTGCTTAAAAGCTAAAAACGTTGGAAGCGCGGCGATCGCTAAAACGCTTTGAAGCGTCGCAACCGTCGCGCGGCTTGCGGGAAACGTCGTTCGGTCTTCAAGACGGACGGCGTTTTTTGTTGAATTTTTGTTTTTTGATCCGATAAAGTTTTTACGAAACGGACTTGGCGCGGGACAAGAAAAGGGGCGAGAGGCGAAACGGGAAAGAAAGACGCTCAAATCGACGTTAAACGGGGGCGACGCGGCGAGAAAAAAGCCTTCCTTTGCGGAATATCGGCGGGCCCCCCCTAGTGAAAAAAGAAAACGGGTCTACTATTAATAATATTGCGGCGTCCGAAAGGGCCCGAACGACCGTCCGCCGTCGCCGCGTGCGACCGGAATTTGACGATTTTGACGACTCGAACGTTTCTAACGACTCGGCGCGCCGTCTCTGCGAACGAAATTGACGAAACCGATGACGAAATTTGAATTGAACGATAACGAGCGAATTGCCGTTCGCGATATTTTAGGTTATTTGAATTTTTCGACCGGGAGTCGCGACGTTCGTTTCGCTTCGGCTTGGAACGCGTTCTTCGAAGCGCTCGCCGAACGCGGTTCGACCGAAATTTGGCGCGACGCGCTCGACGCGTTGCGAACCGAACTCGCGTCGTTGGCGGAAAGCGTCGACGCGTTTCGCGATTCGAGGCAAGCGGCGCGGATTCTCGACTCGGTCGAGGAAGCGTTGACCGAATACCGAATTTTTCACCGAGATTCGCTTTTTCATCAGAAAAACGAATTTCTGTTCAATTCGCTCTTTATGGCGCGAATTTGCCGATTGACGACCGCTCGCGACGTTTTCGGCGACGACGGAAATTTGGTCGCCGACGTCGTTCGACAGGCGAACGATTTCCTCGGGTACCGTCCGATTCCGGTTCTCGAAGGGGAAGAGCGACACGAGCCGAACGAACGCGAATGGATTTCGCTCGTTCCGCTTTATTACGAGGGCGTCGGCGCGGCGTTCGGCCCTTACCGCGAAGTCGTCGAAAAAACGCTCGAAATTTTGCGCTCGACCGACGACGATCTTCTGCGCGAAGCGTCGTTCGACCCGGAGAAATTGCGCGAACTGGCGCTCGACCCGCGCGCTTACGACTTCGATCACCCGGTCAACCGCCGCCCGAATTACAGCTTCGGGACTTGGGACGACCGTTGCATCGACGAAAACGGGTATTATCGGCGCTTCGTCGTTCACCAAACGACGCTCGACGCGATTATGGCGCGCGTTTGGGAGGAAAAAGACGAGACGCTCCGAGCGCAGTACGTTTACGAAGCGGCGGCGGTAACGGCCGGAACGATTTTGATGGCGTCCGGCGTTTCCGGCGGCTGCGTTCAGGCGCACGACTCGACCGTTACGCTGTCGACGTTGATGCCGTCGATCGCCGCGTACCGCGACGCGTTTTACGACCGCCTGATTTTGCGCGTCCCGAACGCCGAGCATCG
>JAFSFF010000114.1 GCA_017435375.1 Thermoguttaceae bacterium | reverse complement strand
GCTCCGGCGGCGGAACAACCGTCGACTCCGGCTCCGGCGGCGGAACAACCGGCGACCCCGGCTCCGGCGGCGGAACAACCGTCGACTCCGGCTCCGGCGGCGGAACAACCGCAATCGGAAGGCGCGCCGAGCGCCGCGTTGGAACGTTCGCAAACCGTTTGGACGGAGGCTTGATCGATGGGGAATCTTGGAAAAATCTGCGTCTTGTTAACGGCTTTGAGCGTCGGCGCCGCCGGCGGAGCTTACGCGTTTTACAAAAAAGCGTATCAAAAACCGCGCGCCGAGATCGCGCAACAGAAAGCGCAACTCGAGACGTACATTGAAACTTGTAAGAAAAACGGCGAAAATTTCGACCGAACGGCGGCGAATTACGCTCCGGTTTACGCGCTTTCGATGCCGACGAATCGTCAAAGCGCGGGCGTCGAATATCAAATTTGGCTCGAACAAATGCTCGAGTTTTGCAATTTGAGCGAGCCGATGACGAAAGCCGGGCGGTACGTTTCAAACCGCGCGAACAACACCGCGACGCAAGAGTTCTCCGTCCAAGCGCAATGTTCGACCGCCGATTTGACCCAATTCTTGTTCGAGTTTTATTGGACGCCGTTTTTGCACCGCATTACCGCGCTCGATTTGAAACCGATCGAAAGTTCCGATCTGCTCGACGTGCGAATGACGATTCAAACGATGACGGTCGGATATAAGGAGCGACGCGATCCCGCGACCGCGGCGAACGAAACGGAAAAAGCGACCGCCGAAACGTTGGCGAAATTCGCCGCCTATCCGAAAGCGGACAAGCTCCCGCTCGATACGACGCCGACGCGCGTTCTCGCGTCCGGGCCGTTGGCGGCTTATCAACCCTTCGCCGACACCGAGCTTTTCCGCGCCGTTCGCACCGGAATCGACGCCGCCGATTTCACCAGGTTGACCGCGACGCCGGAAGTTACCGACGAAAAAGGAAATACGACTCGTTTTTCGCGCTGGTACGTCGGGACGGAAGACCGAACGATCACCTTGAAGGTCGGCGAGCGAATGCGAATCGGCTCTTTTGACGCGGAGGTGGTCGAGATTCTCGACGATTTCGTTTTATTGCGGCAAAACGGCGACGACGAGCGTCTTTGGGTGGCGCTTCTCGGCGGGAATTTAAACGAAGCGTCCGCCGTCAATCTTTATTGAGACGCGCGACGTTAACGCAAACGACGCGGCGCTTTCGGCGTCGCGTCGTCCTTTTTTAAGCGGCGTTTTAAGCGTCGACGAACGGCGTTAAGCGGAACGGCGTCGGCGTCGGCGCGTCTGTTTTAACGTTAATTTAGAGAGAATAGCGAAAGCGGGAAAATGACGAATATGGCGAACGCGGACGCGGCGCTTTACGATTTCGACGTGATCGTCGTCGGCGCCGGACACGCCGGGACGGAAGCGGCGCTGGCGGCGGCGCGAATGGGCGCGAAAACGGCGCTCTTGACGGGGAACCTCGACACGGTCGCGCAGATGAGTTGCAACCCGGCTATCGGCGGCGTCGGCAAGGGGCACATCGTTCGGGAAATCGACGCGCTCGGCGGAGCGATGGGGCGGGCGATCGACGCGACCGGCTTGCAGTTCCGGATGTTGAACGTTCGCAAGGGCCCGGCGATGCGCGGCCCGCGAGCGCAGGCGGACAAGCGGCTTTATCAGGACGAGGTCAAGCGAATCGTCGAGGAAACGCCGAATCTCGCGCTCCGTCAAGAACGGGTCGTCGCGTTGGAAGTCGAGCCGACGGCGACCGGCCCGGACGAAAACGGCTCCGACGCGTTTCAAATCGTCGGCGTCCGCGTCGACGGCGACTCGATTTACCGCGCCAAGGCGGTCGTGTTGGCTTGCGGAACGTTTATGCGCGGCGTCCTGCACTTCGGGACGCAGTTGACGCCCGGCGGTCGAATGGGCGAGGCGCCCGCGAACGCGATTAGCGATTCTATCGAAAAGGTTGGGATTCAACTTCTCCGCTTCAAAACCGGCACTCCGGCGCGTCTGAACGGGCGAACGATCGACTATTCGCGTCTCGAAATTCAACCCGGCGACGAAAATCCGCGTCCGTTCTCCTTCATGACGGGCAAACTGAACGTCGACCAGCTCCCGTGTTGGACGACCTGGACGAACCCGAAACTGCACCAATTTTTGCGCGATAATATGTCGCTCGCGCCGATGTACAGCGGTCAAATCAGCTCGACCGGCCCGCGTTACTGCCCGTCGATCGAGACGAAAATCGACCGTTTCGGCGATAAAGAGCGACACCAACTCTTTCTCGAGCCGGAAAGTCGAACGACGAACGAAATTTACATTAACGGATTGTCGACGAGTTTTCCGCGCGCGATTCAAGACGAGATGATTCGAATGATCGAAGGTCTTGAAAACGCGCAGATTATGCGTTACGCTTACGCCATCGAGTACGATTACGCGCCGCCGAGTCAGCTGCGTCAAACGCTCGAAACGAAGCGGGTGCGCGGGCTCTTTTTCGCCGGGCAAATCAACGGGACGACCGGGTACGAGGAGGCGGGCGCGCAGGGCTTGATCGCCGGAGCGAACGCGGCGGCGTCGCTGTCGTCCGATTTGGAGCCGCTCGTTCCGACTCGCGAAGAGGCGTATACCGGCGTTATGCTCGACGATTTGACGACGCGCGGCGTCGACGAGCCTTATCGGATGTTTACGTCGCGGGCGGAGTACCGTCTTTTGCTCCGCGCCGACAACGCCGACCGCCGCTTGACCCCGCTCGGGCGCAAGTTGGGACTGATCGACGACGAACGTTGGGCGCGCTTCGAGGCGAAAGAGCGGTCGATTCGCGAGACGTTCGAGAAGTTGGAAACGACGTTCGACGCGAACGGGTCGATTTTGAAGTTTTTGCGCCGTCCGGAAACGGAGTGGAGCGAGGT
>JAFSFF010000113.1 GCA_017435375.1 Thermoguttaceae bacterium | reverse complement strand
TATTAGAAACTCAGCCAAGTAACCTTGGTTGTTTTACGAGGGATCGCGAATCTTGGTTTTACACTGTGTGAAATCTTTACTATGATATAAACGAGCCGGTCGAGGAAACTTGACCGGCTTTTTTTTGTTCTTGTCGCGTTTATTTTTTCCGCGCTTTATCTCTCTCGTTTGTTTTCTCGCGCACCGTTGCCGAAGCGCCCGCCGAGTTCGCCAAACTTTTGAAACCGATTTTTCGCGTTGCGCGTCCGATTAGGGAAATCTAACCGGCTTTTTGGTTTCTTGCGTTTTCGCGCCGCTGTTACAATCGCCGACTCCGCGCCCGACGCTCCGCGCGCCGCAATGCTTGCCTTAACGCCGCCGCCAAAAATCAACGCCGAAAAGCGCCGATGAAAACGCCGTCGAAAAAAAGTCTCGCCGGAAATCGCCGATTTCCCGCCGCTGAAAAACGTCGACGAACCAAACGCGACTTGGCTCCGTCGAAAACAGCGTCGTCGGAAATTATTTCGCCGCCGTCGAAAAACGTCGTCGGAAATCGCTGATTTGCCGCCTTCGAAAATCATCGCCTGAAAACGCCGATTTGCCGCCGCCGAAAAATGTCGACGAACCAAACGCGACTTGCGCCGTCGAAAATCGTTATCAGAAATTGCTTCGCCGTCGTCGAAAAACGTCGTTGAAAACGCCGATTTGCCGCCGCCGAAAATCGCCGACAAACAAAACGGCGGAAAAACGCCGCCGAAAACGTCGATTTGCCGCCGGAACTTTAAGAACGCCGAGCGTTTACTAGCCTTTTCACTTCCAAACGGAGCGAACGCCCGACTTTTAGCAACGCTGCCCCAATTACCGTCGTTCTCCCGATTTTCGCCGCGCGGGCCGCTTCGAAACGGCTCGACGTTTTCCCCGCCTCGCCTTCCGCCGAGCCTTTTAACGCGCGGTCGAACCGCTTCGGCTTGTTTAGACGTCGCTTCTCCATTTAAGCCGCGCAACCTTGCGTTGAGTCCTTAAAGTTTGCGCAGTTTTGCTGTTTTAGTCAGTTATAAGCGTTTTCGATATTAATCTCGACGGCGCAACCTCCCGATCGGCGGCGCGACTCCGCCAAAACCGAAAAAGTCTTGTAAAAAATTTCGAAAAAATTTTTTTCGGGCGCAAAACGGGCCCCTGGCGTCCGCGGCGATTTCGACAGTTGAATTAGGTTCGTCCGATTTTGCCGCGTTGGCAAGGCGGAGCGAAGCCGAGTTCAAGCGACTTGTTGAAGTCAAAGGAGAAAAAATGTCGTCGCCCAAAAAAATCGGACGTTGGAAGCGCTTCGAAATCGCGTTTGCCCAAGAAACTCGCCTGCCCAAACCGCTCTTCACAACGCCGGAGCGCCTCGCGTTGGATAAAACGGGAGGTTCGCGTAAAATGGATAAGAAACCGTCGGGAGAAAGCGCCGTCGTCGAAGACGAAACGACCGAAAAAGAAGCGTTTCCCGAAATCGCGTCGTCGCGACAAGTTCGTTTTCCCGTTTCCGGAACGCCGAGCCTTTGGGAAGAAGCGCGACGACAAAAACAAGAAGCGGCGAAAAAGGCGGTGAAAAAACGCAATAAGCGCCGTTAAAATCCGGACGACCGGAAAACTCGCGTTCGGAAATTGGTCGACCGACTCCGTTCGACGCGTTTTCGAGAGTCGCCGACTCCCGCGCCCGCGTCGTCGGCGACGCTTTTCCAATACCGAACCGGGAAGCGCGAAGACGAAAACAAGAAGCGGCGAAAAGGCGGCGAAAAAACGAAATAAGCGCCGTTGAAATCCGGACGACCGGCAAAGTCGCCCAAAAATTGCCCTAAACTTCGAGTCCTTGGAGGTTCGGCGACCGCGTCGCCCGTCGCCAAGCGCGCCGCGTTCGCCGAACCGCTTGCCGTCGAACGAAAAAGAACGCAACCTCGCGCCTTTTCGCAAAAAAGTTGCGTTAAAAAAACGACGCGAAAAATCGCGCGTTGTCGCGAATTTGGCTAATTTAAGAAGGTTGCGCAAGTTGGGTTGGGAATTCCGACCTTGGTTTCCGCTGTCTCGGCGGCTGCTTGCGCTTCGACCTTGGCGGCGCGCGATTTTCGAGTTCGGCGAGCTTGGCGTCGAGCGCTTCTTTGAGCTTTGGCGTCAAAATTTCGCGATTACGAGCGTTCGATCGACGACCAACGCGAGTTAAGGCGGCTTTTCTTGGCTCGAGTTGCTGATTTCGTTGCGGATAATCAAAAACGAGCGAAATATGGAACGCCGACAACGAGTTTGCCGCGATTCTTCGGTTATATGGGAAATTCGACGTTAAGTCGTTGGAAACGCCGAAACGTATTTTCGTTTTGAAAATCGACTTTGTCCTTTCGACGCGCACCGCTTCGGTCGGCGCCAACCTCCAAAGGAAGGCGTCGCTTCCTTCGCTTCGGTCGGCGTCGCCCTCCGCGCCGGAAAATTCGCGTTCGTCGAGGCGCGTAAAGCGACGAATCGACGTCGAAACGGGGAAAAGGAGGTTCTCTAAAACGCCTATTTTAACAAAACGCGTTCCGAAAAGGCCGCGTCGTCCGCCAAATGACGGCGTCGCTTTCTCCGCTTCGGGCGGCGTCGACTTCCGCGCCGGAAAATTCGCGTTCGTCGAGGCGCGTAAAGCGGCGATTTGGCGTCGAAACGAGGATAAGGCGGCTCTTGAATTTACCTATTTTAACAAAGCGCGTTCCCGAAAAGGCCGCGTCGTCCGCCAAAGGTCGGCGATACGTCCTCCGCTTCGGTCGGCGTCGACTTCCGCGCCGGAAAATTCGCGTTCGTCGAGGCGCGCAAAGCGGCGATTTGGCCTCGAAACGGGGGAAAAGGAGGTTCTCTAAAACCGCGCCCCTCCAACAAAAATACGCGATAAG
>JAFSFF010000112.1 GCA_017435375.1 Thermoguttaceae bacterium | reverse complement strand
CTTTAACGAAGACGCCGAAAGCGCCGATTCTTCGGAAAACGCCGACGTTTCCGCCGACGCCCCCCGCTCCGACGCGCCGTCGACCGCTTCGCTTCTCTTCGACGAAGACGGCGATCTTTGCGGCGACGCGCTTCTCGCCGTCGTTCCGACGATTTATTGCCGCGATTTAAGCGTTTTTCAAGCGAAAAACATTTTTTGCGCCGAGTTTTTACGTCTCGTCGGCCCGAACGCCTTCGCGGAACGCCCGCTCGCCCTTTGCGTCGTCGCCGAACAAGTCGTTTTTCAAGACGAGGCGACTTTTCGGGAAACGCTCGACGCCGCGCTCGTTTCCGACGAACCGCCGACGTCCCGCTCGACGAACGATCTTCGCGCTCTTTTCCGCGTCGCGGCGACGCAAACGGATCGCGGCGCGGCGGACGTTTCGACGGCGACGACGGAGCGCGAAGTCGTCGCGTTCGCGTCGGAAGCGCCGACGCTCGAACGTTTTCGCGCTCTTTACGTCGATTCGCCGGAGCGAAAACGGGTCGAAGCGCTCTTTGAACCGCGCAAAATTTCCGCTCCGCGCCCGCTCTTCGTTGCGCTCGAAACGGCGCGCGACGCCGGAAGCGCTTGGTTCGCGTTCGACGCCGGTTCGACGCCGACGCCGAGCGTTTTCGCGGCGCGTTTTTTCCCCCTTTTCCGCTCGTTGAGTCCGGAAAGTTGGTTCGTCGGCTCCGTTTCGGCGAGCGACGCTCCCGATTTCGGCGCCGAATTTTTCCCGTCGTCCCGCGTTTCCTCCCCTTCCGACGCAGCCGCGACCGACGCAATCGATTCGCCCGGCCCTCTCGCTTCGACGCTCGCGACCGCCGCGTCCGAAAACGCCCTTTCGTTCGCCGCCGCGCCGTCCGACGAAGCCGCCGCTTCCGACGTTCCGTTCCCGCTCGCCGCCGAACGCGTTTGGACGACGCGTCTCGACGGTTTTAGCGTCTTCCGTTGCGATCTTAAAAAGTTAACCGCGCAAGTCGACTTACCCCGTTTTTCCGGCGTCGTCGCGGAATTTTCGGTCGAACGCGGCGCGACGCGACGCGGCGTTTTCCTCGGCTCCGGTTCGTTGCGCGTCCTCGACGGCGCGTTCCCGCATTCGTTTTGGAGTCGACTTTGCGCCGAAAACCGACTCCGCGTTCACCCGTCCCAAACTCTTGTTTCCTATCGCTTTATGAATGACGCGACGCCCTTCAACGAGTTTGAAATTCTCTTCGAAGCGCGTCCGGAAGGAATCGTTTTCGATTCCCGTTACCAAAACAAAATCGTCGCCGTTTATCAATCGAACAGTCTGACGTACAGTTTTTATCTCGACAAAGCGACCGCCGGGCGTCCCCTTCCTTACTCGGAACCGCTTCGCGCGCTCTTCGCGACGCAAGACGCTCGCGACTTTTGGACGCCGCTAATGCGCGCCGCCCTCAACCACCTTCCGATCGAACGCGCCGTCCCAAACCGCGTCGACTCCGCGTCGACCGCCGATCGTCCCCGTCTCGACGCGGCCCCGACGCCGCCCCCAGCGCCCGCTCCACGTTAAGTCCGACCGTTTTAACCGCTTCGCCGACGCGTTCGTTTCCGCTCCGACGTAAAAAAACCGCTCGCCGACGCGCTTTCGCCGCCGACGAACGGTTTTTGTCGTCTAAAATTAAGTTTTAGCGATTTTAACGTTTTTACCGTTCTTTTTCCGCCTCGGAGTCTCCGTTTTCGCTCAACGGGATCGCTTTCCAAGCGAACGTTTCGCCGTCGACAATCAATTTCGTCAAAACGAATCCGACGTCGGGCGACGCCAACCGTCCGCCCAACGGAACGTTCCATTCGACGCCGTTCTCCTGTTCCGTCGCTTCGAACGTTCCGATTCGACCCAACTTAGCCGACGTTCCGTCGTTGAAACTCGTTCCTTCCGCGCCGTCGTTCTTCGGAACGTTCGCGGCGACGACCGCGTCCTTTTGCGCCGCCTTCGATTCGTCGACCGAAACGGCGATCGCTTCCGAAAGAGTCTCCGAAAAGTCGATCCGACGCCGCTCGAAATAAAAGAACGTCGCCAACACCGCGCAGAAAAGAACGACGACGGCGCCGCGTCGCGCCTTCAACGCGCCGAACACGACGCAAAAAATCGTCAGCGCCGCCAACGCCGCGCATCCTAAAAATCCCAAACCGACGACGCGTCCGGCCAATCCGGCTTCGCCCAACCAAAACGCGTTCAGTTTTTTCAGCGCGCTTTCTTTCAGTTCGAGCAGATTGTCGAACAAAATCGGCTCGGTCGCCGCCGGAAGCTCCAAGGTCGTCGACGTCTCGGCGCGTCGTTCGTCCGACGCGTAAAGGAGCGTTTCGTCGAGAGCGAGCGCGCCGAGAGCCGCGTCGAGCGTCGGAGCCCAAAACGCGTCGAGGCGAACCGATTCCGCGTTCTCAAACCCTTTTTTCGAATCGACGGCGACCCGCAACGCGCGGTCTCCGGCCTTGTCGCGCTTCCAAGTCGCGGCGAGCGTCGGCGCGACCGTCGGTTTCCGGTAAACCGCCGCCGAACCGATCTTCTCGAACGGCGCCCGCGCGCAGTTCCAAAGGGAAACGTTCAAAACGCCGGAAACGTTCGCGTCGAACGGAAGAACGACGCGCCGACGCCCTTTTTTCGCCGTCCAAACGCGCTGCGTCAACGCGACGCCGTTCTTTTCGACGGTCGCCGCCAAAGGAGTTTCATTTTCGCACCAAATTTCAAGTTCGACGTCTTCGCCGTTTTCTAAAACTCGCGACGGCGCGGAAAAAGCGACGCGCTCGACGGTCGCCGCCGGCGCCGGAAAACGGAACGTTTCAAACGTCGACCGCGACGTCCGGTCTTGAACGGAGTCGTTTAACGCCAATTCCGCCGACGCCGGTTCTTCCGCCGCGACGCGTTCTTCTTCGCCGCCGTTTTTTTTGTCGTTTTTAACGGTTTTAGCCGTTTCGGCGATTTTCGCGATTTTACCGTCGAACGCCGTTTCGAGCGAATATACCTCGTCGGCGTCCGGCGTCCAACGGAGCGAACCGACGCCCCCTTCGGACGTTTTCGACGTCGCGACGCGCCCCTCCGAATCGTTCAACGCGAACTCGCCGACGACCGGCCGTCCGGCTTCGTCGACGCACTCGAACCAAACGACGTTTTCGCGCCCGGCGACGAGCCGTCCGCCGTTCGGATAAAAGCGAACGTCGAGCCCGCGTTTCTTCAGCTCGGCGAACTCCGCGTCGAACTTGCGCAAGTCCTCGTCGCCGCTCGAAAGCGCGCTCTCCAGTTCCGCGACCGCGCGGTTAAAATCGTTCGGCGCCGCTTCTTCGGCGACGGCGGTCGGCGTTTCGGCGTCCAAATCGTCGTTCGACGCGCTCGTTCCCATCGGGGCCCACAACGACAAGAAAACATCGAACTTCGGGTCGTCGGTCGCAAAATTAAACCTCGGCGGCGCGTCCGTTTTGTTCGCCGTTTCGCCGTCGGAGGACGAAGACGCGCTCGGCGGCGCGGCGGCGTCCATCATTCTCATTCCGCCGACGGAAGCCGGAGACGCGCTCAACGTTCCGCTCGCTTTGTTCGACATTGCGACGTCGGAAGACGAAGACGCGCTCGGCGGCGCCCCCATTCCGCCCATTTGAGCCGACATTGCGACGTCGGAAGACGGAGACGCGCTCGGCGGCGCCCCCATTCCGCCCATTTGAGCCGACATTGCGACGTCGGAAGGCGAAGACGCGCTCGGCGGCGCCCCCATTCCGCCCATTTGAGCCGACATTGCGACGTCGAAAGACGGAGACGCGTTCGGCGACGCCCCCATTCCGCCCATTTGAGCCGACATTGCGACGTCGGAAGGCGAAGACGCGCTTCTCGCCGCGTCCCTATTCGCCGCCCCGGCGGCCGATTCGGCTTTTTGATTTTTCGGACGCAAAATCCCCGTTTCTTCTTCCTCTCGCGCTCGTTCGCTTTCCAGCGCCAAAGGAGCCGCCGTCGTCGCCTTCTTGTCGATCGCTTCGTCTCGCGCCCGCTCTTTTTTGGCCGAAACGCCTTCGCCGACGTTTTTCCCGACCGCCTCCGACGCGGCGAAACGCGCCGCCGCGTTCGCGCCGACGTTCGCTTTCGGCGCGTCGACGACCGTTAAAATCGTTTCAAACGTTTCCTTTTCTCGTTCGCCGGCGGAAATCGTCAAGAGCGTTCGCGCCGGGAAGTCGGAAACGTCCGGAATCTTGAAGCGCGCGACGCCGCTCGCGTCGCCGCTCTCGGTATGCGCGAGGAGCGGCGCCCCGGTTTCCGCGTCCGAAAAGGAGAATCGAATCGGAACGCGACGCGGTTTTCCGTTCGGGGCGGTCGTCGTCGCGGCGATCGTTTGGGACTCGCCGCGCGCCAACGTTCGCGGCGCCGCGATTTGGATTCGAAAATCGTCCCGAAAACGCGCTTGCAACGCCGTCTCTTGCGCCCAAAATCCGACCGCCGTCGAAAGCGCGACGACCGCCAACGCGATAATCAAATTTTGAAAGAGCGTCGGTTTCGGAACGCGCGTCCAAAATCGACGCGCCGTCGAGCGCCGTTCGCCGTCGCCGAGAGCCGTTCGCCCGACCGTCGCCCAACCGCTCGCGCCGTCGCCGCGCTCTTTCGAACCGAAAAACCGTCGCGACGCGAACGCCGGTCGCGCCGATTCGGCGCCCCCAACCGGTTTTTCCGTTTTTTCGCGCCGTCGTTCTTTTCGCAATTTTTCGCGTTTCCCGTCGTCGACGTTTTGTTCGGCGCGTTTGTTTTTTAAGTCGGTTTTTAATTTCCGCAACAAATTCAAACGACGCTTCGCCTTTTTTCGGTTCGAGCCGCTCGACTCGCCGACGTTCGTCGCGTTCTCTTTCGGCGTCTCCGCGTCGACGGTCGCCGAAAACGCGTCGCCGCCGACAAGAGCCGAATCGAACGGAAAGGGCGCGCCGCCGTCGAACGGCGCCGACTCGACCGCGACGTTTTTCGCCGCCGTTTCGTCGACTTCCGTCTCCGACGCCAGTTCCCAACGAGCGGCGCGCGCAAAGCGCTCGACCGTTTCCCGCGCTTCGTCGAAAATCCGGGCGGCGGTCGCGTCGGACGCGATCAAGAGGCGCAACTCCTCCGCTTCGTCCTCTTCGAGAAGACCGTACAACAGCTCGAGCGCCCGTTCCTTTAATTCTTGTTCGGAAAATTTGCTCTTCATTGTTCCGTCTCCGCCGCGTCGTTCCCGTTTTCCGCGTCCGCGTTCGCTCCGTCGCCGTTCGTCGCCGCGTTTTCTCGGTCGTTTCCTTTTGTTTCCTTCGTCTCGCTTTCGTTTTGGACGCGCTCGACGCACCGCTCGCCGACGCGCAACGCGCTAATTTCGTCCGCCGTTCGCAACTTCGCCAACGCGCGCCGCATCGCGGTTTTGACCGTTCCGAGCGGCAGTCCCGTCGCTTGCGCGATTTGCTCGTACGTTAGCGCGCCGTTTTGACGCAACAAAAAGACGTCCTTTTCCTTCCCGTCGAGCCGACGAATCGCGTCGCGCAACGCGGCGAGCCGTTCGCGTTCGAGCGCTCGCTCCTCCGGTTCGCCGTCGCGCGCCGTCGGTTCGATTTCCTCGACGGAAACCGCCTTCCGACGCCGCCGCCAACCGTTTTTGAGCAAGTCGAGGCCGACGTTGTACGCGACGCGAAAGACCCAAGCGCGCAAGTTCGTTATTTCGTCGAGCGCGTCCCGTTTCTTCCAACAGCGAACGAAACCGTCCTGCAACGCGTCGCGAGCGTCGTCGGGATTCCCCAACAAATGTTGAAGCGTCCCCAACAGCTCCGGCTCGAAGCGAGTGAAAACGTCCTCCAACTTCCGCTCCGCGGGCGTTCGCGCCGCCGAGCCGTCGTCCGGAAAGACGAAGCGTCGTCTCTTGGTTGTCGTCGTCATTATTAATTAACGTTAAAAACGTCCGTTCGAATCGCGTCGCCGTCGTTTCCGCGTTCGTTCCGTCGCGCCCTCCGTTAAGGAAGCCGAACGGCGCGACGCGAAAGATTTCGACGCCCGAGAAAAAAGTCAAAAAAGTTGCGCGCCAACGCCGAAACGCCCGGGTCGCCGCCCGAACGTCTCGCTCGTCTTTACCAGCAAAACCGCTTCAACCGCTCCAAACCGCGCGACGTCGCGAACCGTCAAAGTTTGCGCAATTCGCACAATTCGCGCAATTCGTTTAGTCGACGCGGCGCATCTTGCCGAAATTCGGCCAAAGTTGCCAACCGAGGCCCGGAAGCGGCTTCCCGTGCGGCCAGTAAACGCAAAACGCTTTGCCGATCAAATACTTACGGTCGACGTAATG
>JAFSFF010000111.1 GCA_017435375.1 Thermoguttaceae bacterium | reverse complement strand
GTTAAAAAGGATAACGAAACGCCGCGCGTCGAAACAAAACGACGCCAACGCGTTGGGCGCTTGAACGCTTGAGGGGAAACGCGCGTTTCGAGCGAACGTCGCGAGCGGGAAAACAAACGGCGACGGCGCCGATAAACGCATTAGGAACGCAACGAGCGGCGACGGTGCAAGAAAAAAAGCCGACGCTTGCGCTTAGCGGCGATTTTAAAGAAAATAAAAGCGGCGTCAAGCGGTAAACGCGTCAGGTTGGACGCCTGAAGGGAAAGCAAAAGAATTTTTGGGAAAATTTTTTTGGAAAACTGAAAAAAGGCGGCGCGACGCCGGCGCTCAATTCTCGAAGACGTTAAAAAAACGGCGACGCGTCAACGCCGCCGTTCTCTTATTAAGGAAGATTAACCGTTAAAAAACAACGCTTAGAGCGAAAGGAGATACTCGGTCAAGTCGTCGACTTCCTCCTCCGTCAGCGAACCGACGTCGCCTTTGACGTCGCCGTGCATGCCGTCGAGGAAAACGTCGCGCAGGTCGACGTAACGCCCGTCGTGCATGTAGGGCGGAGTGCGCCAAACTTCGAGGAGCGTCGGGGTGTCGAACTCGGCTTGGTGGTCGTATTCGGCGCGCGACCCGACGTCGTGCATCTTTTGATCGGTAAAGTATTCGCCGGTATGGCATTCCGTGCAGTTGAGGCGTTCGCTTTCGAAGAGCGCTTTGCCGCGGAGGGCTTTTTCGCTCAGTTGACCGTCGACGAGACGCGGGCTCGGGACGGCTTTCAGCGACTTAATGTATTCCTCGATGTCGGTGTACGTTTCTTCCGGCGGGTTCGAGAAGCAGATGTATTTGAACCCGGTGCGAATCGCGGTTTCCGCTTTGTCGCGGACGCCGTGCCACATCGCCGGCGGAAGGAGAATCGAGTGGAGCATACCTTTCGCGTTTTTCGGGTTGCCCATACCGTCGTTGAGGAGGTCCCAGTTTAACGCGTCGGAGCGGGCGTCCGGGTGGCAGCTGGCGCAACTTTGCCACGTTTGGAAACAGAGCGTCGCGTCGTTCCAAGCGAGTTCGCCGCGTCGGGCCGCGTCCATTTCCGGTTCCGGGCCGAGTTTGACGAATTCTTTCGGACGCATCGTGCGGGCCTTCATATTGACGACCAGGATGTTGTCGGTGTAGTACATCCCGAGATACGCTTTGTCGCCGATCACCGCGAGGCAACGGGGCGCTTTCGCTTTCAGTTGGCGGGTGTTCAACTTGACGCGTTTTTTGAGTCCGACGAGGAACGCCAAGTATTGCGGAACTTGGTCGGCGGTCATCGCGTCCGAGGGGAGCCCTTTTTCCTTAGCTTCTTCGGCGTTTTTCGGGAGCGATTGGAGTTTTTCGAGCGTTTTCGGCCAATCGACGACGCAAAGTTCGTGCGAACCGGCCAACCCGACGCAAACCTTCGCGCCGTCGGCGGTCGTCGCGATCGGCCACGGGTTCGCGGCGCCGGAGTCGACGTCGTCGAGGAGAACGGTGTTGATAAATTCGCGCTTTTCGGCGTCGATAATACTAAAGCCGTTCGTGTTCATCCAACCGCGTTCGACTTGCGTCGTCGGAAGTTGGTAGCGGGCCAAGATCGCGGTCGTGTAGACGTATTTTCCGTCCGGCGAAATGCAAATGTGGTGCATCGACGAGCTGCCGTTCGGGAGGCGAATGTTCTTCGTTTCGCCGGTCGTCGTGTCGAGCGCGGTAACTTCGGCGGCGACGTTCGCGCCGTCGGACGGGTCGTTCGGGAGAAAGTTCGCGGCGAAATACGACTTGCCGTCCGGCGTGATCACCGCGTCGCACGGTTCGTGCAGGGCCGGGTACGTCGCTTCGACGGCGAAGCTCGGGAGGGAAATTTTCGCGAGTTTCGCTTCGAAACGCAGGCACGCGTACATCGTTTTTCCGTCCGGCGAGAGGCAGAGCCCGCACGGAGTGTGCCCGACGACGCCTTCGCCGAGGACGGCGCCGTCTGCGAGATTGATCGCGCAAATTTTGCCTCGGTAGTCGCCGAGACCGAGGTAAACCGTTTTTTCGTCGGCGCTTAAGCACATGTCGTTCGGGTCGCCCGGAACCGGAATCGAGCGTTCGACTTTCGCGTCGGCGACCGAAACGACCGCGATTTCGCGAGCGTCCTTATTCAAGACGTAAAGGGTCGAGCCGTCTTTCGTCGGGATCATTTCGATAGGGCCTTTGTACTCGGCCGCCGAAGAGACCGCGCCGACGAACGCGAAGAGCGCCGTCGCGAGCGACAATACAAAACTTCGTTTCGACATAATTAACTTTCCGTTGAAAAATCGATAAATCGTTCGAACAAATTTTTCGTTGAGGGACGGCGGCGCGAGACGGTTCGACGCTCGACGAGAACGCGTCGCGACTTGAAGCGCCGTCGGACGTTCCTTATTATGACGCTTGCGGGCGCGTTTTTCAAGCTCTTTCTTCATATTTCGCGCATTTTTTTCCAATTTTCCTCAAAACTGTGCGCGAAATCGTTTCAAGCGGCGGCGCGAAGCGTCGCGAGGCGAGGAAACACCAAGTTAGTATTGGCTAATGTTAAGATAGGCAAGCGTTAGTTTTGTTTAACTTCGGTTTTTTCGTCGAACGTTCGTTAAACGACGGCGACGCAAAATTCGGCGTTAGAGAAATTTGGAAAACGACGCGTTTAAGAGTTTCGGAGCGAAAAGGGAAGGATGTAGTTTTGGGTAAAATAGACAATTTCGGTAGGGCGCGGCGAGCGTGAAAATGTAAAAAAAGACGCGAAACGACAAAAGTTTACGGGGCTCCTTCTGGACAAGTTTAAAATATCGTTTAAACTTAGAGGGATAGACGGTAAGTTTCGGACGCTCGATTACCCGAACGGTTTCGCGAGTCGTTTGGTCGAGTTTAAGCCGCGCTTACCCGATTCGTCGTCGACCGTCGGCGTTTTGGCGTCGTCGGTCGAGTCGACCGCTTTACGGTGTTTGCGTCTCGAATTATTGAGCGTCGACCTTACGGCGACGCGTTGCTCAAGCGGCGGCCAACGACGAAATCGTTCGAGGAAATTTCTTCCCAAATCATATAGGAAAGGCGTCGCAAGCCGATGAAATACGTCAAAATAACCAAAGGGCTCGACATGCGGATGACCGGAGCGCCGGATCAAACGAGCGCGCCCGAAAAGAAAAGCGTTAAACGCGTCGCGGTAACGGGGCCCGATTACGTCGGGATGAAGCCGACGATTCTCGTCGAAGTCGGCGAAAAGGTTTTGCTCGGTCAACCGCTTTTTGAGGACAAGAAGAACCCCGGCGTCAAGTTCGTCGCTCCGGCGGCGGGCGTCGTCGCGTCGATTAATCGCGGCGAAAAACGCGCTTTCCGCTCGATTATTATCGACGTCGCGGCGGGCGACGCGGCGAACGAGTCGGTCGCGTTCGAAAAGTTCGACGCGAACTCTTTGACCGAGCTTTGCCCGACGAAAGTTCGCGAAACGCTCGTCAAATCCGGGCTTTGGACGGCGCTTCGAACGCGTCCGTTCAGCCGCGTCCCGAAAATCGACGCGGTTCCGGCGGCGCTTTTCGTCAACGTTTGCGACACAAACCCGCACGCGCCGAACCCGCAACCGATCGTCGAAGCGGCGAGCGAAGATTTCGTTAACGGGTTGCGCGTTTTGAGCCGAATTTGCGGGAAAAAACTTTGGGTCTGCTTCGGCGACGCGAAGTATTCCGCCGACTTTATCGCCGCCGTCGAAGCGGTTCCGAACGTCGAAGCGGTTTCGTTTTCCGGCCCGCACCCGTCCGGCTTGACCGGGACGCATATCGCGACGCTCGACCCCTGCGGTCTCGGGAAAGTCGTTTGGTCGATCGGTTATCAAGACGCGATCGCGGTCGGCGCGCTCTTCGTCAAGGGGACGCTTCAAACGGAACGCGTCGTTTCGTTGGCCGGGCCGCAAGTCAAAAATCCGCGTTTGCTCCGCGTTCCGGTCGGCGCCTGCCTCGACGAAATCGTCGACGGCGAGCTGAAAGACGGCCCGAACCGCGTTATTAGCGGAAGCGTTCTTTGCGGTCGCGCCGCCGAGGGCGACCTTTGCGGTTTGGGACGTTACGTCAACCAAATTTCCGCGCTCGGCGACGGCGACCCGCGCGAGTTCTTCGGTTGGGCGCTCCCCGGTTTCAAAAAATTCTCGGCGGCCCGCACCGTCGCGTCGAAGTGGCTGGCGAAAACGCCGTTCGCGTTGACGACGGCGGAACACGGCGGCAAGCGCGCCGTCTTCCCGAACCCGACGTTCTACAAAGTCTCGCCGCTCGACCTCGAACCGACGTTCCTCTTCAAAGCGTTGGAAATCGGCGACTTGGAAAAATGCGAAAAACTCGGCGCGTTCGAACTCGACGAAGAAGAC
>JAFSFF010000110.1 GCA_017435375.1 Thermoguttaceae bacterium | reverse complement strand
GGCCCGACGACCGCGAAACTCGAATGGAGCGCAACCGACGAAACGGCGCGAGTTTGCGTCGAACGCGAAAACGCGGCCGCGCCGAACGGTTGGGAGACGCTGGCAATAACGCCGACGGAAGACGCGTCGCCGCTAACCGTCGCGTTAAACGGAAGAGAACGCTTCCGAATCTTCGACGGCGCGACGTTTACCGTCGATTCGGCGGACGGTTCGCTGCTCGCGCCGTTTTGGCAAGTCGCGTCTTGGGCCGTCCTCGGCGCTGAAACTCCCGGCGCTTCGGAGAACGGCGACGCGGCGACGCGCTTTTCGGTCGCGGCCGCTTGGGCCGTCCCGGTCGATCGCGCCGTTTAATCGTTGGAAAAGGAGGAACGCCAAGCGATGAAAACAGTTCAACTTACGCAACGGCAAACGCCGAGTTTTCGGGCGCTGATTCGCTCGGAAAACGGCGCGCTGTTCGACGCGGCCGCAAACCTCGCGACGCCCGAAGAACTCGCCGCCGAAGGGATCGACCGCGCCCCGATTTCTTGCTCGATTTATTACGCGACCGGTTCCCTCGCGCCTTATTCGGCGTCGACGGCGAACGCGGCTCCGGTTCCGGGGTTCGAAAATCTCGAAATCGATCCGTCGGCGTTCGTCGAGCCGGACGCGGTCGAGGCGAACGGGCTCGATTACAACTTCCGTTATTCGCCGCCGAGTCGCGCGTCCTTTCCGTTCGAAAAACCGGGCGTTTACTTCGTCGACTTTTTGATTTACCCGAAAACGGGCGTGGCGCTCGCGTTCCGAATCGGCGCGGAGGTGAAATGACGACGCTTCTTCCCCTTTGCGAATTGTTCGCGGACGTCGCGGCGGCGCGGTTCCCCGACTTTTTGGTCTTCTCAAACGCCGACGCCAATCGCGAATGGACGGGAACGCCGACGGTCGAGTTCGTCGAAACGGACGCGACGACGGAAACCTTCCTCGACGGGCGTTTCCAACAGACGCGAAAACTGACTTGCGCTTGCCGCGCCCAAACGCAGGCGGACGCGGTCGCGTTAGCGGCGTCGCTTCGTTCGAAAATCGCCGATTTTTGCGTCGAGTTGGAGCGAGACGCAAGAATCGCGTCTTGGACGCTCGACGACCTCGGAACACTCCCCGACGAGCGCGGTTTCGTCGTCGGCGAAACGTTTTACGGCTTCGTCGACTTTACCGTTTTAACCCCGATTAGCGATTACGTTTAACGCAACGAAAGGAACTTTTTCGCTATGTTCGCTTATCAAATGTTTGTCGCTTTCCTCGCGCAAGACCCGAACGGGACGAATCACAACCCGGTAACCGATCCGGCGGTCGCCGGCTTGAAGTTCGGGACGAAAAACGCGATTCCGGAAGGCTACGTCTTCACGAATATCAGCCGCTCCGGCACGACGTCTGAAACGCTCGAACTAAACTCGATTAGCGATATGGACAAGTACGCGCGGTACGAATCGGGAAAAACGACGCCGGGAACGATTACTTTCGCGTCGCGTCGCCCGTTCGATAAGGCGTCGATTTACAAGACGCTCGACGCGATTCAAAACGTCGCCGACAACCGCCTCGGACTTTTGCTCGTCGGGCAATACAAGGAGACGCTTCAAGACGGGAAACGCGTTTACGTCGTCGGGTTCGCGACCGCCGCGCTCGTTACCGAAGACGGTTCGATTAGCGGCGAAGCGAAGGCGCAAATCACGTCGAACCTCGCGTTTCAAGCGTCGGGGCGTCCGCTGGAAGGATCGGACGTTTGCGCCGCGACGATGACGGTCGACCCGAAAGACGGAACGGTCGTCGTCGAGAAAACGACCGCGCCCGCCGCCGCTTGATTAAGAAAGGAGAATCGCGATGCAGATTAAACCGCTCCCGCAGGCGCCTCGCCGCGTCGATATTTCCGAATGGAACGACGAAACGGAGGCGTTTCTTCGCCCGATGAACGGGTTCGAAGCGCTCGTTTTCAACGATTATTTCGTCAAATTTTACCGCAAGGACGACGCGCCGGAGGAACGTTTCGACGCGGGTTTTAAGGCGGCGCTTCTCGCGCTCGTCGACTCCGACGGCAAGCTGCTTTTGACCGAAGCGGACAAGTCGGCCGTTCGCGCCGCGTCGTTCTTGCCGTTCTTCCGGATGTTTTCGGTCGGCTTGACCGAAACGGCCCCGGACGGCGAAGAGTTCGAAACGGCAAAAAAAAATTAATCGACGACGCCGACTTCGCGTTCCTCTTTCGCTTGGCGTTCGCGCTGAAAAAGAGCGTTCAAGAGATTTTGGCGCTCCCGACTTGGGAACGCGAAATTTGGCGGTCGGTTTTCGACCTGTTCGGCCCGCTCGACTGGAAACGCGACGACTACCTCGCCGCCCGGACTTGCCAATTCCAGTCGACCGGCTCCCTTCCGCTGAAAGATTTTATCCTTTTCCCCGACCCGACGCTCGAACGCGAACCGACGGCGGCCGACCTTTGGCGCGGTTTGGGACTTAGCTTCGACGAAACGACTTTGGAGATTCGCAAAGAATGAAGAACGGAAACAACGACGGCGTTCTCGTTTCGCTCGACTGGTTGCGGAGAGTCGACGCGGCGGTCTTTCGCTGCGCTCCGACGGAAACGTCGAAAAAAGACGCGTCGCGATTTTACGACGTTCGGCTCGCGACGATTCACGGCGCCGGGTGGAGTTGGGACGCCGACGCGGAACGCTGGCGCTGTTATATCCGCTTCGACGATATTCCTTGGGCGGCGCAACCTTCGCAAAAGGCTTACCTTCCTTGGCGCAAAGAAGAGGACGGCAAACCGTTTATTTCCGGGCGAATTTGGGTCGTTTGGCGCGGACGCTGGGACGTCTTAACGACCGACGTCGCTCGCGAAATCGGGATCGGCGACTGCGTCGGCGTTTCGCTCCGTTACGACGCGACGACGAACGAATTAAGCGCGACCAACCTCGGCGTTTTGAAAGCGATAATCGCGAACCGCGAACGCGTCTCGTCCGACGCTTACGGCGAGCGTCGCGCCAACGTTTGCTTTTCGTCGGACGATTTTGTCGGCGTTTCGTTTACTCCCGGAAGCGGCGGCGACTCCGTCGCGACCGGCGGCGCTAGTTGGCTCGAAATTTCGCTCGCCAAAGACTACAACTTTTACGCGAAATATTTCCCCCGCTCCGATTCGTCGCAAACCGAAACGGTTAAGATTACGCAAATCCAAGTCGCGAAAGGCTCGACGTTGGCCTCGGTCGGGCCCGACCCGACGACCGGCGCGTCGACGCTTTTCGTCAAGGCGTTGGCGACCGTCGACGTCGAAGTCGTTACCGACGTTCGATTAAACGACGACGGAACGCTAAGCGTTTCCAAAACAACGATTAAAGCGCTCGCGTAAAGGCGTTTACTCCGCGAGGCGCGCCCGGGCCGCTTCCAAAGCGAGAGCGCGAACGGCGGCGGCAAACTCCAAGTCGTTGGCGTCGATCGCTTTTTCGACCAGCGCGAACTCGTCGGCGTTGAAGCGAACCATCGTTTGAATCGAACGACGTTTGTTCGCCGGTTTCGGTTTGCGGCCCGCCCGCTTGAGCGATTCGATCGAGCGTTCGAGGTATTCGAGCGCGGCGTCGTTTCCCGCGAGCGAACGTTTCCCTTCAAGTTCGGCGAGCGCTTCGGCCCGCGTTAATTTACGTTCGATCACCGTCGTTTTCCCCTTTCGCGGATTTTAGGTCGTACCGTCGAGCGATTTCGGCGAACATCGTTTCACGCGCTCGAATAAGCGCGTTGTGAAGGCGGCGCCAATCGTCCGACTCGTTCCGGTTCTTCGCCGCGACTTCGAGCGCGACGAAAAGATCGGTCGCGCCGGGAAGTTCGGCGCGCGCCGCTTTGCGCAACGCTTCGCGAGGTTTTCCTTTGTATCTTTCGACCAATTCCTTAATCGGCATTGTTGTCTCCTTTTTAAACGGGCCCCCTCCCTTGCGAAGGGGGCCGCCCCAAACTATTGGCGAATCAAAATTCGACGATTACTCGCGACTTGCTCGCCCGCTTCGAAAAAATATTCGACGCGCTCGACGGACGCTTTTTTATCGGCCTCGCGGTCGTAAAAAAGAATCGCGTCAAGAAGTTTTGGAAAGAACGCGAGGACTTCGCCGTCGCGAACCACTTCGAAAAGAATTGCTCTTTTCATTGATAATCCTCCTAATTCAAGGGGAAAATAAGGCCGAGAACGTCCCGACCTTCGTTTGTTAGTATACCTTATTTTGAGTTACTGTCAAGTTACTGAAAACGATTTCAGCAAACTTGTTTTGTCTAAGGAACTCCGCTCGATGAACCCGCGCAAACTCCTTTCCCAACTCGCCGACGCGGTCGCGCTCCCGGCGACGCTGACCCGACGCGACGGCTCGACGCTTTCGCTTCGCGTTCGCCCCGAAGCGCCGCCGGTCGCCGAATCGCTCGACCCGGCTCGCGGCGCTCGCGCCGTTCCCCTTCCCGTTCGCTCTTGGTCGGCGTCGATCGACGCGTTTTCCGACGTCGACTTGCGCGAGTTCGAGCGGTTCGCGACGTTAACCGTCGTCGGCGACGACGGCGTCGAACG
Organism: Thermoguttaceae bacterium; assembly: GCA_017435375.1. Taxonomy (GTDB): domain Bacteria; phylum Planctomycetota; class Planctomycetia; order Pirellulales; family Thermoguttaceae; genus RUG369. Next base: position 461 of record JAFSFF010000110.1, on the reverse strand, counting down.
GTCGTTTCCCGTCGCCCGCGACTCCGCGTCCGGACGGCTTTGGCGTTGGCGGTACGCGACGCCGGGAAGCCGAATCGTTTTCTTTACGTCGACGAACGCCGGTCGCTAATTTGCTCGCTCGACTAAGTTTAACGAAAGGGGGTTGACGTTGGCCGGATATTTTATCGAAGGGGTTGTCGAAGCGTTCGAGGGGTTAATCGAGTCGCTCGAAGAGATCGGCGACGAACTCGCGCCGCGTTATCGGGAAGCGCTCGACGAATGGGCGACCGAAACGGCGCGACTTGCCGTCGAAAATTTGAGTCGGCCGCATTGGCTACTGTCGCGATCGATCGGCGACAAGGTGAAGGATTATCGGAAAGACCGGAAACTTTGGGCGATGGCGGGGTTCCAGTTCCAGCATAATTTGTTTCGGTCGAGAGACCCGCGCGACCCCGGCGAGTACGGCCAATATCACGAAGGCG
>JAFSFF010000109.1 GCA_017435375.1 Thermoguttaceae bacterium | reverse complement strand
GGGCCGCTTCCTCCGTCGCGTTTCGGTCGACCAAGTAACGGTCAACTACCCGCAAATCATCGAAGACGGTCGCGTCGTTTACACCCGTTGGGATTACAACGACCGCGGGCAAATCTTCCCGCAACCGCTCTTCGCGATGAACGTCGACGGAACCGGCCAAACGGAATTTTATGGGAACAACTCCTATTTCCCGACGACGGTGATGCACGCTCGCGGCGTTCCGGGAGCGGCGAGCAAGGTGATCGCGTTCGCGTCCGGGCACCACTCCTATCAACACGGCAAGCTGTTGATGATCGACCGTTCGAAGGGGACGCAAGAAAACTCCGGCGCGACGCTGATCGCTCCGGTTCGCGAAACCAAGGCCGACCGAATCGACGCCTACGGTCAAGACGGCGAATTGTTCCAATATCCTTACGCGTTCGACGAAGCTAACTTCTTGGTCGCCTATCTCCCCGAAGGCCGCCGTCCGAACGGCAAGTGGTACGGCGTTCCGTTCGGCGTCTACTGGTTCGACCCGGCGGGGAACCGCGAACTCCTCGCGTTCGACCCGGCGATCAGTTGCGGGCAAGCGCTCCCGTTGGCCGAGCGTTCGACCCCGACGACCCGCGCGTCGCAAGTGAATTTGAAAGAAAAGACCGGGCGTTATTACGTTCAAGACGTTTACGAAGGCCCCGGCCTCGCGGGCGTCGAACGCGGAAAAATCAAGTCGCTCCGCGTCGTCGCGCTCGACTTCCGCGCGGCGGGGATTCGCAGCAACGGCAACGGCGGCCCGGCGGGGGGCGCGATGGTCGCGACTCCGGTCGCCGGGAACAATGGAACTTGGGACGTTAAAAAGGTGATCGGCGAAGTCCCGGTCGAAGCGGACGGTTCCGCGTACTTCGAAGTCCCGGCGCTGACGCCCGTTTACTTCCAACTCCTCGACGAAAACGGCGACGTCGCGCAGACGATGCGCAGCTGGTCGACGCTCCAACCGGGCGAAACGTTCGGTTGCGTCGGTTGCCACGAGCCGAAGGAAAACATCATCCAAAACGTCGGCGTCGAAACCGCGACGACGACGGACGCGCTCCGCAAGGGCGTCGCGACGCCGAAGCTCGCTTGGACGCCGGCGCCGGGCCGCTTCGCCGACTCCGGGTTCAGCTTCGTTCGCGAAATCCAGCCGATTTTGGACGGTCATTGCGTTTCCTGCCACACCGGCGGGACGAAAGCCGACGGAACCCCGGCGCCGTTCAGCCTCCTCGGCGACGCGTCGTTCGACAACCCGAAACACGCCGAAACGAACAACAAGTCGGGGCGCACGTTCAGCGAAGCGTACCTCAACCTGACGCAAAACGGCGCGCATAAAGGCCCGTACACGCACTACTTGGGTATCCAAGAGGGCCCGGAAATGCTCCCGCCGTATCACGCCGGCGCCGCCAAGAGCCGCGTTGTTACGATGTTCCGCGGCGAACGCGACGAAAACCACCGCGACGTTAAAATCGACGATTTGTCGCTGCGTAAAATCGCGATGTGGATCGACCTCCTCGTTCCGTACTGCGGCGATTATCTCGAAGAAACCGAGCTTTGGACGCCGGAGGAACACGCGAAGTACGCTTATTATTTAATGAAACGCGAAAAGATGGCCGACATCGTCGACGACAACGTCGCGAAGAAGATTAAAGCCGACGAAACCGGCGAAAAACCGGCGTTCGAAGACTTCGAACAGTTCGAAGCGGGCGGTTTGAAAGCGCGCGAAGCGTTTATGAAGGCTTACCTCGAACGCAAGTTCCCGTCGTTGGCGAAGAAAACCGGCGCGGAAAACGTCTACCGCAACCTTGCGTTGAATCCGAACGATATTCAAGGCGACGCCGCGACGGTCGAGTCGTACCCGCACGCGACCTCGAATAGCGAATACGGCTACCAAGTCGAGTTCGCCGCGAAGAACGCGATCGACGGGAACAAAAACAACCGCGGACACGGCCCGAACTTCCCGTCGTGGGGCCCGAACCTCCGAACCGACCTTTGGCTCGACATTAATTTCGGAACCGAAGTCGAAATCGACAAGGTCGTGATCTGGGTGCGCGCCGACTTCCCGCACGACGACGTTTGGAAGACCGCGACCCTCCGTTTCTCGGACGGCTCGACCGAAAAAATCGAGTTGAAGAAAACCGCCGAACCGCAAACGTTCGAGTTCTCGAAACGCCGCGTTACGTCGGTGCGCTTGACCGATTTGGAAGCCTCCTTCCCGTTGAAGTGGTGCGGTATTACCGAAATGGAAGTTTGGGGCGTCTCGGTTGAATAACGCGACGGCGTAAATTGACGAAGAACGCTCGGTTGGGACGGTTGGACGAAAACGCTCGTCCGCCGTCGAAACCGAGCGTTTCGTTTTCTTAGAACGGCGACGCGAATTGCGGAAGTCGGGCGGTCGGCGTCGGCTTGAACGTTTTCGCGTCGTCGGTGGAACGCGTTTATTGTAAAATTGGGAGAAATCGGCGAAATGGGAAGAGCTTTTGAGCCGGATTTTTCGATCGACTTGCACGGTTTTCACCCGGACGCCGCGATGGAGCGGTTGCGTCGCGAGGTCGAGTCGGGAGCGCATCGCGGCAAGGCGCTGGAAGTGGTTCACGGTTGCGGACGCGGCGTTCTTCGCGAACGGGTGCGCGCTTGGGCGGAGCGTTCGCCGATGGTGCGTAAAATTTGGCCCGGCGAAGAGTGTTTTTTGCCGGGCGGAGGCGGAGTTACCGTCCTTTTTCTTTAGCGTTCGACGCGGCGATTCGGCGAAAAAACGTTCGCGCCGCGCCGATTGTCGGGCTTCTAACGATTGCGCCGACTGAAATTTGAAAAAAGCGGGCGGGGAAACCGAATAATCGGTTGACGTTTCGCGCCCCTTGGCGTTATACTATATCTTTAGCGGCTCCGCTCGAGATCGAAGTTCTCGAGCGCGCTTTCGGTCGCGTCTCTCGACGGTCGCCGGGAGAGCGCGGCGCGCGACGTCGCGAACAACATCGTTTTTAGAAATAGAGCGCGAAAAATGAAAACAACGCTTTTAAACAAAATTTGGAAAGAGATTTCGAGTCGCCGCTTCGTTTCGACGGCGCTTTGCTCTTGCGCTTCGTTGTTCCTCGTCGCGAACGCCGCTCCGGTCGCCGCGCAGGGCGACGCCGCGATGCGCACGATTCGTCCGTTCATCGGTTTCGACGAAACGTATCAATGGAGCGACGTCCCTGAAATCGTCGTCGACGGCGTGAAAAAAGAAGGCGGAACCGCCGAGGAATACGCGTGGGCGACCGACCTCTTCTTTACTAAAGAAATTTGGCAGCTCGAATTTAGCTATAAAAATATTCGAACGCTCGAAGTCGATTTTCCGTCCGAAAACGGGAAAATGGAGCGCAAACGCGTTTGGTACCTCGTTTATTCGGTGAAGAATACGGGCAAATGTTTGCGCAACGAGTTGAAAAAAGAAAAAGAAAACGTCGCGATCGAGGGCGCGAAGAACGCCGGCGTCGAAAAATATAGCGTCGACGTTTCGCTGGGCGGCGTTCGCGACGCGGGCGACGAAAAGTTTGAAGCGCCGTTAAATAATTTGAGCGGATTGCCCGCGCCGCAAACCGTCGATTATAACGGAATGGCGCCGAACGAAGACGGTTCGATTCCGGGCGCCGTTCGTTTCGCGCCGCGGATGGTTTTCGCCAGCGCGTCGATTCAAGAGCGTCTTCTGTATAATAAAGAGAAGAGCGGGTTCTTTGTCGGGCAAAAGCGCGGTTCCGAAGAGGGCGTCTATTACGATCAATATCTGCCGTTGGCGTTTGCGCAAATCGCCGTTAAAGAAGGGCGCGGCCAAGAGTTTTTGGACTCGGTGCGTATGGCCGGCCGCAAAATCGCGCCCGGCGAAACCGTTTGGGGAATCGCGACTTGGACCGACGTCGACCCGCGAATCGACCGTTTTTCGGTCTATATTAGCGGTTTGACGAACGCGCTCCGTTGGCAAGACGCCGCCGACGAAGAAGCGGGCGAAAGCGCCGGTATCGGAAGCGGGCGCGACGTCTTCCGCAAGGTCTTGAAGTTGAATTTTTACAATCCGGGCGACGAAATCCACCGCGGCGGCAAAGAAATTTATAATAATTTGCCGGGGGAGCTTGACTACCAGTGGATTTATATGTAAAATAGCAAAAAGCGTATTAGCGTCGAGAGCTTCCGCCCCTACTTTTCGTCCTTTTATCGGAGGGCGAACGTTTGGAGGCGCGCTCGGCGAAACGATAAAAGACGCGCTCCTTGGCCCGCGGCGGTTCGGGCCGAACGAGTCGAAGGCGAACCCGACGAATCGGGGGCCGGAGAAACGTTCGCGGCGACGAGGCCGATTCGTTTTGGGTCGACTCGATTTGTCGGTCGGCGGCTAGAGGCCGAGGAGAAACGGACG
>JAFSFF010000108.1 GCA_017435375.1 Thermoguttaceae bacterium | reverse complement strand
CGAATCGCGTCGGAACTCGGGTTCGTCTTGCCGAAAACGCGGGTGCGGGACAATCCGCGACTCGACGACGGGCAGTTCGCGATCAAAATTAAGGGGGAAACCGTCGCGTCGGCGACCGTTTACCCGACGGTGCTTTTCGCCGTCGACGCCGGATTCGCGTTCGGGACGCTTCCGGGACTGCAAACGACGTCGCCGCTCGACGGAGCGACCGCGTATTGGATCGACCCGCGCAATCGCGACGCCGCCGAAAGCGCCGGATACGAAGTTTGGGACGCCGCGACCTTCGTCGAAATGCAACTCTTGCGAACGGCGCGTCGGGAGGCGGCGGAACTCTTAACTCGCGACGCGACAAAGCGACTCGTCGACCGTTTGCGCGAAACGGCGCCGACCGTCGTCGACGACTTGATTCCCGGCGCGATGAAACTTGCCCAAGTTCAGCAAGTTCTCCAACTTCTCTTGCGCGAAGGGGTTTCGATTCGCCGACTCGACTCGATTTTGGAGACGTTGGGCGATTTCGCGGCGCGAGAGTCGAATCCTTATCGGCTTCTCGACCGGGTTCGCGTTCGGATGGCGCGAACGTTGTCGGCGAAAAATCGGGACGAAGACGGAACGCTCCGCGTCGCGATGTTCGAACCGGAAGCGGAAGACGCGTTGCGCGACGCCGCCGAAACGACCGAGTTCGGAGTCGCGTTGACTTTGAGCGCGACCGAGCTGGAAACGTTGGGAACGGCCGTTCGAGCGAGCGGCGAACAGTTGCGCGAAGCGGGGGCGGCGCCGACGTTGTTGGTCGACAAAGCGATTCGCAACGCTTTGCGCGAAGCGACTTGGAGCGCGGCGCCGAACGTCGATATTTTAGCGTTCGACGAGATCGACCGCGCGACGAAAATCGTTCAAGAAACGGTCGTCGACTGGACGCCGAAACAATAACCGGCCCGGCGGCGAACGAAAATCTTGCAAGTTGCGGAACGTCCGGAACGCCCGGAAGACCGAAATTTTAAAACGTCGCGTCGCGGCGTTTTTTCTTTTTTTCTGTTCGCGCCGAAAACGACGTCGCGTTTTGTCGGCGACGCGTCTCTTAACGTTGACGAGGAGGCGGGCGAAAACGCGGTTCCGCAAGCGAAAAATTACGTCGAAAATAAGACGACGGCGAACAAAGGAACGCGACGACTTCTCAAACGGCGGTTTTCGGGTATAATTAATAACGAACGTAAGACTTTTAACGGATAAACGGCGCGAAAATGGAAAGGGGCGAGCAAGGATGAACGAAGAAATATTGGCGTTGAAATCCCTGTTGCGCGAAACGCCCGATTTCCAACGAGCGACGGAGATTTTGCGCTCCGGCGAGTCGATCGTTTGGGACGGTTGCGTCGGAAGCGCGTTCGCGTTCTTGGGCGCGACCGCCGCCGAGTCGCTCCGCAAAACGACGTTGGTCGTCGTCGCGCGCCCCGGGGACGTCGACCGCGTCGCCGCCGATTTGGCGTTCTTCGCCGACGCGCCGATTCTCAAATATCCGGTCTTGCCCGCGTCCGTTTTCGACGACGCCGGGGAGGAGATTTTTTTGTCGGAGGACGTCGATTTCGGCGTTCGACTCAGCGTCTTGAAGGCGCTCGACCGCCGAGCGACCGCGCCGTTCGCCGCCGAAACGAACGTCGACGCAAGCGCCGAAAACAACGCGACTTCCGCCGACGCGCCGCCCTTTGTCGTCGCGTCGTTGCCGGCGCTTTTGCAGCCGGTTCCGAGTCGAGAGCAAGTCGTCGAGGGAACGCTCCGCGTCGTGCTGAACGAGGAATTCGGCCGCGACCGTCTCGTCCGTTGGTTGGCCGAAGGCGGTTTTCACTCGACGACGGCGGTCGAGTTGCCGGGCGAGTATTCGACGCGCGGGCACGTCGTCGACGTTTTCGCGGTCGATTGGGACAAGCCGGTTCGTTTCGAGTTTTTTGGCGACGACGTCGAGTCGATTCGAACGTTCGACGTCGCGAGCCAGCGTTCGGTCGAAGAGTTGGAAAGCGTCGAGATTTCGCGACTTTTAGTCGGCGGCGTCGCGACCGGTTCCTTCGTCGACCGCTTGCCGAACGACGTTTGGACGCTTTTCCTTAACTCGGACGAGGCGATCGGCGAAACGACGCGGCTCGTCGCCGATTACTCCGACGCGGAACGTTCGCGCCTCGCCAAGGTCGCCGACGTCGTCAACGCGCTTTACCGGCGGCCGACGGCGCACGCGGTCGCGGTTTCGACCGGAACGGAGTTCGCGACGGCGCGTTTCGACGTCGAGTTCGGCTCGGTCGAGCGGTTCCAAGGGGACGCGACGCAGATCGAAGCGGCGTTGAATCGGTCGCCGGAAGAGGAGTCGATTTCGATCGTTTGCGCGTCGGAGGCGGAGTCGCGGCGTTTGCAAGAGACGTTCCGCGCCGCGGTTCCGTTGCGGGAAGGGCGGCTTCGTTTTTGGGTCGGCTCCCTTTCGAACGGCTTCGAATGGAAGCCGGCGAACGCGGCTTTGATCGGCGCGGAACAGCTTTTCGGTCGCTCTATCGCTCGACGCTCGACCGGGGCGGCTCGTAAAAAAGCGTTGAGCAAGACGATCGACTCCTTTATGGAGCTGACGCCGGGCGACCTCGTCATTCACACCGAGCGCGGAATCGCCCGTTATCTCGGCGTCGAGACGATAGACAAGGCGAATCAGCGCGAAGACCATTTGAAGTTGGAGTTCGCGGACTCCGCTTACCTTTACGTTCCGGCGTCGCGCATCGGCAAAATTCACCGTTACGTCGGGCCCGGCGGCGCGCGTTCCGAACCGGCGTTGGCGAAAATTCGCGGAACGAGTTGGGAAAAACAGAAGCGAGCGGCGCAAGAGGGCGTTTGGGAACTCGCGACGGAGATGCTGAATCTGCAGGCGGCCCGCGATTCGCTCGAAGGCGTCGCGTTCCCGACGGACGGCCCTTGGCAGCGCGACTTCGAATCGCTCTTCCCGTATCGCGAAACCGACGACCAACTCGCCGCGATCGAAGCGGTCAAACGCGATATGGAGCGGCCCCGTCCGATGGATCGGCTTCTTTGCGGCGACGTCGGCTTCGGTAAGACGGAAGTCGCGTTGCGAGCGGCGTTTAAGGCGGTCGAAGCGGGATACCAAGTCGCGGTTCTCGTCCCGACGACCGTCTTGGCGGAGCAGCATTATCGCGTTTTCAGCGAGCGGACGGCGGCGTTTCCGGTAACGGTCGCCCGGCTGTCGCGCTTCGTTCCGAAGAAGGAACAGAAGGAAACGCTCGAAAAATTGAAGAGCGGCGCGGTCGACGTCGTGATCGGAACGCACCGCGTCGCGCAAAAGGACGTCGAATTCCGCAAACTCGGCCTCGTCGTGATCGACGAAGAGCAAAAATTCGGCGTCAAAGATAAGGAAAAGCTCAAGGAGCTGCGCAATTTGGTCGACGTCTTGACGATGACGGCGACGCCGATTCCGCGGACGCTGCACCTTTCGCTCGTCGGGATTCGCGACGTTTCGAACCTCGAAACGCCTCCCGCCGACCGACTGCCGGTCGAAACCCGGGTTTCGCGCTTCAATCCGGAGATGGTGCGCAAGGCTATTTTGCGGGAGTTAAACCGCGGCGGACAAACGTTTTATCTGCATAATCGCGTTTCCGATATCGAGGAGGTCGCCGCCCGCTTGCGCAAAATCGTTCCGGAGGCGCGAATTCGCGTCGGACACGCGCAGATGGCGTCGGGCGAACTCGAAGAGATTATGCGCGACTTCGTGATGCGACAGTTTGACGTTCTCGTCTGCACGACGATCATCGAAAGCGGCGTCGACGTGCCGAACGCGAACACCATCTTCGTCGACCAAGCGCATAAGTTCGGTTTGGCCGAGCTGCACCAAATTCGCGGTCGCGTCGGTCGCGAGAAAAAGCAGGCGTATTGTTATTTGACGCTCGCGCCGAACCAAACGTTGACTCGCGACGCGACGCGGCGTCTCCAAGCGATCGAGGAATACGACCGGCTCGGCTCCGGGTTTCATATCGCGATGAAAGACTTGGAGATACGCGGCGCCGGGAACATTTTGGGAACGCGGCAGAGCGGACACGTCGCGAACGTCGGTTACGAGATGTACTGCGAGTTCCTCGAAGCCGCCGTCCGCGCGCTGAAACAGGAGCCGCAAAAGTTGAAGGTCGAGGTCGAAGTCGACTTGCCCGGAACCGCGATTTTGCCCGACGCATACGTCGCCGATTCCCGAATGAAAATCGACTTTTACCGCCGTTTCGACCGCGTCGCGACGATTCCGGAAGCGGTCGACGTTCGCAACGAACTGCGCGACCGTTTCGGGCCCTTGCCGCCGGAGGCGGAGCGGCTCTTCGTCTTGGCGCAAATTCGCGTCAAAGCGTTCGATTATCGCGTCCGTAAAGTGCAACTTGCTCAATACGAAGGACTTAAAGACGGCGAAAAAACGAAGATGCTCGCGATTACGTTCCGCGCGCCGGACTTGATGTACAAGCTGGCGAGCGACTTGAAACGAATCGGCGCGACGCTGCAACTTGTCGACGACGAAAAAGAAGCGATGCGAGGATACGTCAAACTGCCGCGCGATCTTTTCGATCGAAACGGAAACCCTTGCGTCGACGAACTTTTGGAGTTCGCGCTGAAAGTTTTCGACCTCAAAAACGACGCCGCCGACGACGCGTTGCAACGCGCCGAAGCGACGCGTCGCGAACTCGCCGCAACCGTCGAAAAGAAAACGACGCCGACGAAACCGCCGAAAAATCCGCTCGGCGCCGCCATTCGCCGACTCCGCGAAGAAAAAAAGAAAACCGAAAATAAAAAGTCGTAAGTCGTTAAAAAGATAAACTTAAATAAGAAAGCGAGATCGAACGAATGAAACTCGAAACGCTCGAAAGTATGAAGTTGCGCCGGAGCGTCCGCGCGTACAAACCGGAGCAAATCGCCGACGCCGAACTCGACGCCGTCTTGGAAGCGGGCGTTTACGCGGCGTCCGGTCGCAATATGCAGGCGACGAAGTTGGTCGTCGTGCAAGACGAGGAAACGCGGGCTTTACTGTCGAAAATCAACGCGGAGTATCTCGGCGTTACGAGCGATCCGTTTTACGGCGCGCCGACTTACGTCGCGGTTTTCGGCGGGAAGCACATTCGTCCGACTTACGTCGAGGACGGTTCGCTCGTTTTGGGGAATTTGATGCTCGGCGCTTACGCGGTCGGGCTCGGCTCCTGCTGGATTCACCGCGCGAAAGAAACGTTCGAAGACGAACGCGGCAAAGAACTGATGCGCAAGTGGGGCGTCGAGGAAGGTTACGTCGGCGTCGGTTTTTGCGCGCTCGGGTACGCCGCCGATCCGCTTCCGGCGCCGCCGCCCCGCAAGGAAGGGAACGTTATTCGCGTTTGATATAAAGCGTTAAACGACGCGAGTTAAAGACGAAAAACGCCGCGACGTTGGCGAAAACGTCGCGGCGTTTTTTATTGAAGTCGGCGTTTAACCGTCGACTTGGCGCCCGGTTGCGATAACCGACGATCAGCCGATGACCGGCGCGACGAACGTGCGGGCGGCCAACTCGCGGTCGAGCGTCAACATCGCGCCGCCGTCGTTTTGCGCGAGCGTCATATCGCCGAGAATTTGGTCGGCGGTCGATTCCTCTTCGACTTGCTCGTTGACGTACCAGTTGAGGAATTGCGACGCGGCGAAGTCTTTTTCTTCGAGCGCGAGCGCGGCCAAGTCGTTAATCAACGACGTAACGTGCGCTTCGTGTTCGCAGGTGTGTTGGAACATCGCGACGGCGTTCGGCCATTCGGTTTGCGGCGCTTCGATCGCTTCGAGAACGACGCGACCGCCGCGGTCTTGAAGGTAGTTCAAAAAGCCGGTCGCGTGCGCGACTTCCTCTTGATATTGAACGTTGAACCAGTTGGCGACGCCCTTCAAACGGAGCGCGTCCGCTTGGCAAGACCTCGCGAGATACAAGTAGGCGGAGTAAAATTCCGCGTTGATTTGCTTGTTGATAGCCGCT
>JAFSFF010000107.1 GCA_017435375.1 Thermoguttaceae bacterium | reverse complement strand
GTAAGTTGCGGCGACGCGTTGGAGCGCCGCCGTTGGAAATCGGGTGAAAACGTCGGCGAAAACGTTTGCGGCGTCGTGTAAAACGACGGCGACGCTTTCGGCGTTAACTTCTTATTTCGCCGGTTTTTCGACGACGTATTGCGGCGCGTTCTTTTGCGTGAAACCGTGCGTTTTGCCTTGGTGAACGACCCAGCGCGTTTCGGTCGGAATCGATTTGAAGAGAACGACTTGGCCCGACGGCGGGCAAACGTAGTCGCCGAGGCCGGAGTAAATCGTAACTTGTTTCGCCTTAATGCGTTTTGCGAAATTCGTCGAGTCGAAATAGCCGAGGCCGTCGACCCATTCCGGGAACCAACCGCCGAGGCGTTTGTTGTTCGCTTTGCCCGCTAAGTCGCAGAACCAAGGAACATGCGCTTCGACTTCGGTAACGTCGGCGTCGAGTCCGGCCGCGGCGAGGGATTGGAGCCCGCCTTGGCTTCCGCCGCGAACTTTCAGGTCGACGCCGTTCCATTCCGGTAGCGATTTGACGAACTCGAGCGACCGCATAACGCGCAACATCGCGCCGCGCCAGAAGGAAACGCTTGGGTTCGAGTTTTCTTCTTTCGAAAAACCGTAACTCTTTAAAAAGGTGGAGTTAAGTTCTTGATAATATTCGCGCGACTGGCCGTTCAGAATGCCGTGAACGTTGATTTGAAACGAAATGGCGTTCGGAACGAAGGGCTTGCCGGCGCTAACGACGGAGTAACCTTGGTAGCAAACGACCGCCGGAAGCGATTTGGGCTCGGCGTTTTTCGGGACGCAAAGGTACCCGGAAACCGGCGTCGGCCCGGCGCAGTCGACTTTAACGTCGTAAACGTCGAAGTTTGCGTTGTCGGCGTCGACTCGCGTAAGCGTATATTTCATTGGGACTTGCGCGAGAATCTCTTTTTGGCGGTTCCAAAATTCGTCGAAGTCGGCCGGTTCGGGCGTTCCTTCGATTTGGTCGAGGAGGACGCCGGCGCCGCCGTTGAATTGACGTTGTTCGCCGCCGAGCGGTTTGCCGTTTTCGTCGAGCGCGAAAACTTGGATGCGAACGAAGCCGGGAACGTCGATGGAAGTTTCGATTTTAAGCGGGTTAGCGGCGTCGGAAACCGCTTCGCCTTTTTCGGTTTTGCCGTCGTCGCCGGTGCGCGTCCAGGTCAATTTCTTGCCGGAAACGGCGGCGCCGTCTTCGAGGCATTGGACGCTGAACGTCATTTTTTCGCCCGGTTCGTACTCGAGCGGGTTTTTGTCGGTCGTTCCGAAGAACGTGATTTCGCCCGCGAAGACGGTCGACGCCGTCAAAAACGCCGCGAAAAGACCGGTTAAAAAGGCGCGTCGTAACATTATGAAAGCCTTTCTCTGCAACGTGTTGCGTTAGTTGAACGACGCGGAAACGCTATTTGATGCAACACTTCCGCGTCGCGATGAAAATTACTTAACGACGCGACGTCGTTTTCGCCGCGTCGTTTTGAATGCGACATTTAGTCGAGTTTGAAGAGCCCGTACTCGATGAAGTCGTAAGCGCTTCCCGGAGGCGGGGTTTGCGGAGCGCTGTGGAAACTTCCCGGCCAAGCGCTGCCGCGAAGAGCGCCCGCGTGCCAAGGGCCGAAGAGGTTTTTCGGCGTTCCGTAAACCCTTGCGGTCAAAGCGATTTCGGCGTCGTCGGGAAGGGCGGCGATTCCAGCGGTCAAGTCGACCGTTTCTTCCGGAAGCGCGAGCGCGCCGACTTGCTTGCCGTCGACGAGAACCGCCGCGACGGCGCCGTTCCAAGCGCGACGCAAACCCGGGAGCGCAAAGAGGATAGAACGGTCGGTCGGGAGTTCCGACTTCTTGACGCGGAAGGTGTAATCGACCGCGCCGGAGTAGAACGGACGCCCTTGCGACGCCCAGCCGCAAGCGACGTCGCCAAGGCCGCTTCCGTCGACGGCGTATTGCGCTTTGCGGTCGTGCGAGCGGAAAACGAGTTCGCTCGACGCGGACGCAACCGGTTTTGCGTCAACGGGTTGGAGGGTTCCGTCGGCGGCGCGGGTTAGGAACTGAACTTCGGCGAGACCGACGAAACCGTTGTCGACGCTTCGTTCCGTCGTGCCTTTGAAGTCGGCGGGAAGCGGGTAGGAGAGGCCGTTCCAGTTGGAACGAATGTTGAACTTAACCGGTTGGCCTGCGATGACTTGTAGCAGTTTGCTGAATTCAAGCGTTTGCGCCGTTCCGTCGCCGCGTTTTAGTTCGAAACCGCCTACGCCGTCGATCGTAAACGTTTTAACGCCGCGGATTTCGAGGTTGCGCTCGCAGTAATTCCAAATTCGGACGCCCGCGATCTCGACGTCTTTCGGGAACGCGAACGAAATCGACGGGGCGCGGTCGTCTCCGGCGCCGTGGAAACCGACGCCGGACGAGAGCCAAGAAACGCCTTCGAGAGCGTTCGAAGCGCGCGGAATCGTTTGCTGCGCCTTGGTGTCGCTCTTAAAGCTAAGTCCTTTGTCGGCGACGATTGCGAAACCGACGTCGCGCGGTTCGAGCGAGAACGCGCCGACGAGCCAAGCGGTCGAAATTTCGCTAAACGGCGTCATTTTCGCGGAGACGAGGCGGATTTCGTTCGTTCCGGTTTTCGCCGACGACGCGACGTCGTAAACGCCGAACGCGCGGTCGAATTTCCAAGCGCCGTCGATTCGCTCGACTTTTTGACCGTTGACGTAAACGTCGTAAATTTCGGGAGTTTCGATGACAAGACGCAGGTCGGCGATTTGCGCGTCCGACTTTTCGAAACGATAAATCGCTTCGAAGCCGGTTCCTTCCGGAAATTCGCGCTTGATCAGCTCGTCGCGGAACTGCACGCCGTTGTCCCAAGGCGACTTAGGAAAACCGTTTTGTCGCCAAAGCCAAGCGTTGGCGCGGTAAAAATACTCGTTTTCAATCGTTTTTCCTTGCGTTTTCAGCGTTAAATAATCGAGCGATAACACGTTGTCGCCCAACGCTTTAACGTTGACGCGATCGGCGAACTTCCAAGGATCGACGACGAACGCTTCCGCTTTTTTGACTTGCGGCGCTTTGTCGATTTTCTTCGACGCGACCAACGCCAACGAACCGCAAGGAGGAATCGCGAAGTCGGGGCCGCTAAACGCTTGTCGTTCGCCGGTTTGCGGGTCGAAAAGTTCGAGTCCGGCGTCGGCCCAAGCGTCCGAAAATTCGAGCGTTCCGATCGCGGCGGCGTTCATATCGATATTGCAAAGGAAGAGAATCAGCGCGTCGTCCGTTTCGCGAGTCAGGTGGAAAATGTTGTCGGCGTTGGTTTTAGGGATAACGGCGAGCGGAGCGGCGGCGCGGGCTTCGGCGACCAACGCGTCGTAACCGAGCTTAACCGTTTTCGCGGCGACGGTTGCGAACTTGTCGCGGAGGTCTTGCGGCAAGTCGGCGACGAGCGAACCGTCGATACGTTCGAGCGGAGCGTCGAGCGAAATCAAACGCCCGCCGTTACTTACGAACGTCGCCAAGAGTTCGAGCGTCTCCGCGTTCAGGTTTTCGAGATTCGGCGGCAAGACGACCGTTTCATAACCCGCGAAACCGACGCAAAACGTTTTGCCGTCGACCTTTCCGACGCGTTGGATAATGTCCTCGGAGCCGAGGTCGTAATCGACTTGCGACGCTTCGAGACGGTTCAGCAGGTCGGCGAAATCGTTCCCGATTTTGCCGAGTTTCCCGTTTTCGGCGCCCGCGTCGCGTTGGTAGAACCAAGCGGTCGTCGTCGGTTCGAGAAGGAGGAAGCGTTCGCTCGTAAGATCGCCGCGCGAAAGGAGATACGAAAGTCGTTTCCAATACGTCGCCATCTTGCCGTATTGCTCGAACCAGTCGGAGTGATAGGAGAAGGTCTGCGGGTGGTCGTGCTTGCGAGCGCCGCGAATCGAGACGTACGACAAGTGTTCGTCGGTCATGTTGACGCCGACCGCGTACGACCAGTCGCCGAGACGTTTCATATCCTCGAAGCGCAAGTCGTAACCGCCCGCGCCGTAATTCTCGCTAAGCGTTCGACTTCGGCCCGCTTGACGCGCCGCGGAAATTAGTTCGCGACCGGAGCGGACGTTCCCGAATTGGGCGTTCGTGCCGCGACTGTACGTGTTCATCAGGAGGTCGATCGTCGGGCGTTGGCGCCAAAACGCGGTCGCCATATTGTCCGGGCAGTGGCTCGCGCCCGGCCAACCGTGTTCCCAGTCGTGCCCGGCATATTCGAGGTCGTATTTCTCGCAGTAGGCGGCTAAAGGCTTGTGCCAACGGTCGATAAAGACTTCGAGCGCGGTGCGGTAATAGTCGTAACGCACCTTTTTCCAGTCGCCGACCGGACGTTCGAGCGAATTCAGCCGCGACACGAGATCGTATCCGCGACGCTTTTTGAACTCTTCGGGCAAGTCCGGCGTCCACGAAAGTCCGCCCGCGGGCGTGATTTGCGGCTCGTCGGTGAAGACGCCGGGAACGCGCTTGCCGAACTCGTCGCCAAAATGTTTGCGGTAGGCTTCGTGCGTAACGCCGATAAACGCGTCGACGACGCCGGGTCGCATCAGGTCGACGTAAGTCTTGCCGCCGTACCACTGCGACGCTCCCGCGAGGCGTTGCCGGGCGACGACCCAACGCTCGGCGTCGGCGGCGCGGGCGGGAATCGGTTTGCCGGCGTTTTTCGCGTCGAGAATTTCGGCGGTGCGGTCGCGAGCGGAACCGTCGCTAAGTTCTTCAAGAACGTAAATTACGTTGTCGCCCGCCGTCCACTTGCCGTTTTTGTCGACGAGGGAATCGAGCGCCTGCGTGTCGAGCCCGACGCCGCGCGACTCCGGCATAAAATCGGGAACGAAACCGCCCGCAAAGCCCGACGGATAAGAGTTTTCGTCGTAAATCCAAACGTTCATATCGAGCTTTTTCGCTTCGTCGAGCGCGGCGCCCCAAAGCGCGAACCAATCGTCGGAGAGATACGGCGTCGCAAGACCCGGACGCGGGTGAACGAAGACTTGCTCGACGTCTTGCGACGCGAGATCGCGCATCGTTTGCCTAACTTGTTCCTCGGTAAGGAGATCGTTCCAAGTCCAGAGGGGGCCGGTCGCGAAATTTTTTCCCGGTTCGGCGAAGTTGGCGCGGATTTCGGCGAGCGGCGTCGCTTCGATTCCGTTTTGTTTCGAGTCGGTCGGGAGGTAATTCGGGTCGTATTCGATTTTCGCAAACTTCGGCGGCGCGACGCTTTGCGCGAAAGTCGGCGACGCGAAAAACGTCGGCGCGCAAAGAGCGGCCGAGAGAGCGAGCGTTTGCAGGAGCGAACGTTGCGAACGGGCGCGTTTCATAGTGTAAACTCCGGGTTAAAGTTAAAGACGCGGCGATCGTTGGAAGTCGCTTCGTCGAAAGTTTTACGTTGTTTTGTTAAGGCGGCGCGAATTGGCGAACCTGGCGAGCGACGCGGCGTCAATTTGGCGTTGACTCGTCGAGTTCGTCTTTGTCGGCGCGGCCCAAATACTCGTCGTAAAGCGTCTCGGCGTAGGACGTTGCGTTATTGTCTTGAATGGAGCGCAAACGACCTTTCGCGGTTTGGAGGTTTTTCGTGGCGCGGCGATTTAGTTCGCGTCGACAAGGGATTTGCGCGACGCGGCGCCGACTTGCGCGTTTTAGTCGCGGATTCGAACGTCTCGGGGAGTTCGAAATCGCCCTTAGGCGCCGCGTCGCCGTCGGTTAACGCGACTCGAATTTGTTCGCGAACGCCCGCGGCCGGTTTCTTCGTAGGTTTGCGCGGTTCGGTCGAACTTGTTCAAAAGTTGCAAGCGCGGTTTTTTATCGAGTTACGTTGTATCTTGACTTATTTCGACGTTGCTTTCCAAGGAGCGAGGGGCGAGCGGGGAGCAAACCCGTTATAGTAATTTCCGTCGGGATTTCAAATTTTCGCGTCCCGTTAATCGCGTTCAATTCGACGAACAACCGCATTGTAAAATAATAACTTACGACGAATCGGTCGCAGAAAAGATCGCGCTTTCTTCGCTTCCTCTTTAACTCGTGTCAAATTATTTGCAGCGTTGAAGTTATGTTTCGGCGTCTTGCACAGTATCGAGCCGCGATGCAATATTGTAAACGATTCCGATCGAAATGTCAAGCAAAAATAACTTTTCTTACTTATTTTTTGTCGCCGTTTGTTTTCGTTTTTGGGATACTGTCGCGTGAAATCTACTGCGCGCCTGTTCAAATTGTCGGTATAAGTTGGAATTCCTTCTGCGCAACCGTTGCGAAGGCGGTGCGATGCGCGCGTAAGAATCGCTAAAAAACAATACTCAAAAATCGAGCCCCCTTTACCGAAACCGCCGGGAATTTTGCGCTAAGATCGCTTAACCGTTTTAAAATGAACGCTTTATGTTGTTGCGGATAGGCGTTGACGGCGCGTCTTGGCTCGACGCCGCGGACGCCGAAACGCGGTTTATCGTCGCTTTCGACTTCGGACGAAAACGGCGTTCTGTCGCAAACGTTGGAACTCCTTTAAAGCGAAACTTTTATCATCGCTAATTTTTGGGGGCGTTGCGTTCGACGTTTGTAAAATCGAATCCGAGCGCCGCCGGAGCTTTAAGGGACTTGACGCTAATATTTAGATAAAATAACGATCGTTATGAAGTTTAAAAACGACAAAAACGTTG
>JAFSFF010000106.1 GCA_017435375.1 Thermoguttaceae bacterium | reverse complement strand
GTAAGGAATCGGAATTTCGTTGTAAAATGTCGACGTCGCCGCAAAGGAGCGCGCGAAGGAACGCCGGACGCGAAAACGTTCGCGACGTTCCTTCCTAACGGCTCGGCGGCCCGAGAGTCGAAAGGCTTTCCGCGAATCGCGCCGATCGCGTCGATTTCGCGTTCGCCCGAAACGGCTTCGTCGGAAAAGGAAAATCGTTTATCGTCGATTTTGTTTGCATTATATATTAACGCGGCGTTTAACGGCGTCGACTAAGCGTTAAAACGTTTGAAGAAAGAAAAGGAACTCGAATGAGCAGCGCGTCTTATTATTCGTTGGAACAACAAAATCAATCCGTCGACCGTTTGGCGACCTCCGACTTCGGCGCTTCGACCGTCGAGCCCCGGAACGACGACGGCGCGTTTTTCGCCGCCGCCGTCGAAGAGCGTCGCTCGACCGGCGAACGTTCGGTCGCTTCGATCGCGGCCGACTCGATCGTCGTTCTTTGCGGGGACGCCGGTTCGCGGGCGGCGATGCGTCGCTGTCTCGAAGTCGAAAACGTCGGCGTCGTCGAAGCGGCTTCTCCCGAAACGCTTTCCGGGCTCGCGCTCGGAGACGCCGCCGGGTTCCTGATCGACTCCGCGACGTTGGACGCGTCGCCGGAAACGCTTTGCCGTCAATTGGTCGACAAATACCCGGACGCGCCGATCATCTTTATGGACGAGCCGACCGGCGACGCGGAGCGCCGCAAACGGTTGAGCAAGTTCGTTCATTCGTACATCGTCAAGCCCTGCGAACGCCAAGCGCTCCTGCAGGCGACGCGCCAAGTCTTGAAGTTGAACCGGATGGCGCGCGAAAACCGCTCCTTGCGCCAAACGGTCGGAACGCCGGCGCTTCCCGCGACGATGGCGGGCGTCTCGACGCCGATTCAAACGTTGCGCAAACAGATCGAAGCGTTCGGACGGCTCGACGCGACGATTCTGATCTCCGGCGAACGCGGCGTCGGGAAGAGCGTCGTCGCTCAACAGATTCACCAAGCCGGGCCGCGGGCGCGTTTTCCGTTCGTCGTCGTTTCGTGCAACGCGCTCCCGCCGGAAACGCTCGAAGCCGATTTGTTCGGCGTCGCCAAAGGCGCGATTCCCGGCGTCGCGTGCGACCGTCCCGGTCGGTTGGAGCTGGCGCGCGGCGGAACGATTTTCCTCGATCACGTCGAAGATTTGTCGCCGTCGTTGCAAAAACGGATTTTCCAATTCATTCAAGACAAAACGACGCGCCGGGTCGGCTCGACCGAAACGCGCCGAATCGACGCCCGCGTCGTCGCCTCGACCAGTTGCGATTTGGCGATCGCTTGCGTTCAAGGCCGGTTCCGCGACGAACTTTACTTCCGGCTGAACGCGCTGACGCTCAACGTGCCGCCGCTTCGCGACCGAGTGGAGGATATTCCGGCGCTTTCCCGCGAAATTATGAGCCGCGTCGCTCGGGCGAACGACCGGAATCTGTCGATTTTGTCGACGTCGGCGCTGAACAAATTGCGCCAATACTCTTGGCCGTACAACGTGCGCGAACTCGAGTCGGTGCTGCAGAAGGCGATGGAGACCGCGCCGGACGTCGTCGTGTCGGAAAACGACATTTCGTTCGACACGATGATTAAAGACTCCCGTTCGCCGGACGGCGCGATGGGGTTGGCCGGGCTGACGATGGCGGAAATCGAACGCCGCGCGATTATCGAAACGATTAACGCTTGCGGCGGGAATCGGGCGCAGTCGGCGCGCAAACTCGGCGTCAGCGAGAAAACGATTTACAACAAAATCAAGCAGTTCAAACTGCGCGGAATCGTTTGAAAATCGGCGAGGAAAGCGGAAACGCCGCGTCGTCGTTCGGGACAAAACGGCGACGACGCGACGGACGCTTCGCTTAACTCCCGCTCAACCGCGGAAGATAAAGAAAACGGCTCCGGCGATGCAAAGTCCGGCCCAAAGGTAGTTTAAGCCGACTTCCTGCTTGGCGAAGAAGATCGCGAACGGAACGAAAACCGACAGCGAAATCGCCTCCTGCAAAATTTTCAACTGCGGAAGCGTCATCGCGGTCGAGCCGATTCGGTTCGCCGGGACTTGCAGCATATACTCGAAAAACGCGATTCCCCAACTGACCAACGCGGCGACGAGCCAACATTTGCCTTTGAGCGTCGAAAGGTGCCCGTACCAAGCGAACGTCATAAACGCGTTAGAACAGATTAAAAGGAGAATGGTAATGAAAATTGACATTGTTTTCTAAAAATCAAAACGCGGCGCTTCGACGCGGCCCGTGAAATATCGCGGGGAAATCGGCGAACGGCGCGAAATAGGCGGTTAAGGGGAAGTAGAAAAATAAAGCGAACCGCGCAAAACGGCGAGTTGGGCGCGGTTCGTTAAGTTGGTTGAAACGGCGAAATTGGCGGAGTCGACCGAGTTCGCTAACTTAGCCGAATCGGATAAATTGGTAAAATTGGCGAAGGGGCGGCGTCGGCGATTAAGGTCGCTTCAAGCAAAGGGCGCCGAGCGGGCAAGCGTCGCACTGCGGACGGCGGGCGATACAATACTCGCGCCCCAAGTAAATGAGGCGGTGGCTCCCGTCGACCCAATCGCTTTGCGGAACGAGTTCGTTGAGGTCGCGCTCGACTTTTTCCGGCGTTTCTTCGTCCGAAAGGCCGATTTTGCGACTCAACCGCAAGACGTGCGTGTCGACGACGAAACCGGACGCGATTCCGAACGCGTTCCCGAGAACGACGTTCGCCGTTTTACGTCCGACGCCGGGAAGTCGAATGAGTTCTTCGAGCGTCGCCGGAACTTCACCGTCGAACCGCTCGACGATAGCGCGGCTCGCTTGCGAGATGTTCGCCGCTTTCGCTCGGTAAAAACCGCAGCTTTTGATTAGTTCTTCGATCGCTTCGACCGGCGCGTCGGCGAACGCTTGCGCCGTCGGGAACCGCTCGAAAAGGGCGGGCGTAACGGCGTTGACGCGCTTGTCGGTGCATTGCGCCGAAAGAATCGTCGCGACGAGGAGCTGGAACGGCGACCGGTGGTCGAGCGCGCAACTCGGGTTCGGATAGCGTTCGGCCAACGTCGCGAAGACGCGGTCGGCGAGTCGGCGGCGCTCCGTCGGAGAAAGCGTCGACGGCGCGGCGGCGGTTTTCTTTTCCGACGTTGTTTTCTTGCAAGCGCGCTTTTTGACCGGTTTGACGTCGGCGACGGCGGCGAGCGTTTCGGCTTTTTCCGACGTTGTTTTCTTGCAAGCGCGCTTTTTGACCGGTTTGACGTCGGCGACGGCGGCGAGTGTTTCGGCTTTTTCCGACGTTGTTTTCTTGCAAGCGCGCTTTTTGACCGGTTTGACGTCGGCGACGGCGGACGCTTTTTTCTCGGACGCGGCGGACATTCGTTTTCCTTTCTTGACTTGGAACCGGCGGCGAGCGATTATTTTTCCGGCGACGGCGCGCGTTCGAGTTCGGCGTCGTCGGCTTTTTCGGCGTCGACTCCGAGACCTTCCGGCGCTTGCGGAACGGCGTCGGCGTCTTGTTTCGCTTTCGCGGCGGCTTCGCGAGCGGCTTTCTCGGCGGCGGCTTTGGCGGCGGGGTCGACGCGCGGAACGATGCGGAACGTCTCGACGATTTCGCGACCGGAGTCGTCGTAATTTTCGAGCATATCGGCGCGGATTTCGAACATCAGCGTCGCTTGGTTCCCGGCTTCGTCGGTAACGAGGTAATAAACCCAACGGAACGGAACGCCTTCGTAAGCGCCGTCGGCGACGACGTAATAAATCGAGTCGCCGGACGGGCCCGCGTAAACTTCGTCTTGAACGAACGCGCCGAAACGGTCGCCGAGCCCTTTCTTGATTTCCGCTTTATAAGCGTCGATCGACGGTTTCGATTCGAGGTCGATTTTGCCGTTCGCGGCGATGTTGCACTGCGCGATCGCTTCGCCGCCGACGACGTAACAAAGGGACGCCGACGTTTCGCCGTCTTGCGTCATCTTCCAATCGCGCGAGTGTTGGAAACGCCAAAAACCCTTTTGAGCGTTGTAGTAAAGGCGCAACAACTCCGGTTCGACCGGGCCGCGGAGGTCGGCGACGACGTCGTCGGTCAGCTTTTGCGGCGCGTCGAGCGGGGCGACGTTGATTTGAAGGGTCGCCGACCATTCGAGACCCGGCGCCGCGACGCTTTCCGAACGGCGTTCGTCGACGCGGACGCCGAACCAAGTCAAACGGCGCGATTTCAAGTCGAATTGGAAACGGCCTTCGAGGTCGATCGCGACGCTGGCGCCTTCCGACGCGCAAACGAGCGTGCTCGGCGTCGGATTCCCTTGGGCGTCCGGGTCGCCTTGCAAGTAAAGCTCGACTTCGGCGAAATCGTCGACGATCGACGTCAGCGTCAGCCGCAACGTGTTGTTTTCGATCGCCTCGACGCCGAGAAGCGCCGCGAGAACGTCGTTCGGAACGCGCCAATCTTCGCCGAGTTTGACCGTTTTGTTCGGAAGGAGACGGTCGAGAAGGACGGTGTTGAACGGAAGTTCGCTAAGGAGCGAATATTGTTCGCTTTTCATCGCGCCGACGGGAGAGTAAAGCGTCGTTTTGCCGCCGTCGAAATCGGAGACGATAAACTTGCGCGACGCGTCGAGGAGCGGACGGGCGACGCTCGCGCCGAACTTGCGCTTCATTCCGGCTTGCTCGTATTGACGGATCGAACGAACCGGCCCGACCGGCGAATAACGCTCGTACCGCTCTTCGTATTTGAAACCGGCGACGACCTCCATCGGCGCGCGTTCCGTTTGACCGTCGAAGGTCGTTTGAACGACGTCGCCGGACGCTTCGAGCGAAATTTCGACGACGTCCGCCGAGCCGACCTTGCGGGACGATTGCAAAAGGCAAGACTGCGGCGCCGACGCGGCGGGTTTCGCGGGCGCGAGCGCGCCGAGACGTTGCGACGGGAGCGGACGCGGCGACGGAACGGCGCGAGCCGGCGGCGCGGCGGCGCGGTTGCGAGCGGCGTTCGAGGCGGTCGGCTTTTTCGAACGGTCGGCGCTCGACGCTTGGTTGCGGAGCGCGGAACCGACGCGTTCGGCGAACGAACCGCGTTTCGAATCGGCGTTTTGAGCGGCGGCGTCGCCGGACGCG
This sequence comes from Thermoguttaceae bacterium, assembly GCA_017435375.1. Taxonomy (GTDB): domain Bacteria; phylum Planctomycetota; class Planctomycetia; order Pirellulales; family Thermoguttaceae; genus RUG369. The sequence continues at coordinate 3,360 of JAFSFF010000106.1, read as the reverse complement.
CAAAGGGCGGCGGTTCCGAAAATCGCCGTCGCAAGGATAAGGGCGGCGGCGCGGCGGAAGGAACGTCGAGGCAAGCTAAAAGCGCGAAGCGTCATTTTTATTGGTCTCCTGAATATCGTCGGGCGCGGCGAACCGAAGTTCGGGCCAACCTCTAAAGGAAAAGGCTCCGTCGTCGGGAGCGCGAACGAAAGGCGGCGAACGAGGCGTTAGGTAAGGGGCGAGCAATCAAACGGTTAGGTCGGTTTGATCGGCTTTAAAGGGGGGACGGCTCCGTCGGGAGCGTCGGGAAGCGGAAGAGCCGGGCGGCGTTTTCGGTCGTTTGGCGAACGACGTCGGCGACCGAGAGGCCGCGCAGCTCGGCGATTCGTTTGGCAACGAACGCGGTCGTCAGCGGCTCGTTCCGTTCGAGCTTGCCGCGGAGCGGATGCGGCGTTAAAAAGGGCGCGTCCGTTTCGAGCAAAACGCGGTCGAGCGGCGCGACTTGGGCGGCCTCCGCGATTTCGGCGAATTTGCGGTTCGGGTAAGTAACGAATCCGCCGAAGCCGAGATAAAAGCCGAGTTCCGTCCAAGCGAGCGCCTGCTCCGGCGTTCCGCTAAACGAGTGAACGACGCCGGGGGACGGGCTTTTCGCCGTTAATTTGGGCGAGTCGGGCGAATTGGGGGAAACGGAAGCGTCGGCGTAAAAGTCGCGCAAAACGGCGTCCAAATCGTCGTTCGCGTCGCGGCTGTGAATCAAGACCGGGAGCCCGGTTCGGCGGCCGAGTTCGAGGTGCTTAAGAAAAAGGGCGCTTTGGACGTCGAACGGCGCGTCGTCCCAATAACGGTCGAGGCCGGTTTCGCCGATCGCGACGAGCTTGGCGCCGTCGAGCGCCGTCGGAGCGGAACCGGCGGCGTCGGCGTTTGGGGCGTTTGCGTCGACTTTAACGTCGTCGACGGCGGCGAGCGCGAGACGTTCGATCGCCTCCCAATCGCCCGGCTCCGCTAACGCCGCGTGATTCGGGTGAATTCCGACCGCGGCGAAAAGAGCGTCGAATCGGCGCGACAGTTCGAGAGAGCGCAACGACGATTCGAGGTCGACCGCGGGACAAACCGCCGCCGCGACGAACGGACGGAAAAGCGCGTCTTCGACCCGGCGTCCGCGGATTTCCGGAAAACGACCCGAACGCGACCGAGCGACGACGTCGTCGAGGTCGGCGGCGAAAGCGTCTAAATTCAAGTGAGCGTGCGTGTCGACGAGGGGCAAAAAACGAACGGGCGCGGACATAAGCGGCGTAAAACGAGCGTTGAAAGGGCGAGGGAAACGAAAAAAAAACGGGCGTTTCGGAACGGTAAGGAAGGCGACCGACGGTCGGGAAAACCGTTGAGATCGGCAAAATCGGCGCGTTCCGAACGTTCCGCCGTTGGTAATAATCGACGCGGCGCGGTCGGTTGTTGCGTTAAAATCGTCTCAACCGTTAAATTTTTCAGGATTTTTTGCTTTTTCCTCTTATTTTCGCGTTTTGGCTTTTATAGTTGGCTGGTAGGCGCTTAACAAGGCGCTAAAATTATAGGCGGCGCGGACGTCAAGCGTCTTTTTTTCAAGAATTTCAATTTTGGGAAAATTAAACGCGGCGGGAGCGACGCGCTCGCCGGTTTCCGGTCGGCGACGGGACGGAGGAAACGAAGAGGAAATCGGCGAAGCGAAAAATGAGACGATTCGCCGAAATCGGTTCGAAACGCGGACGGCGGGCGCGGCTTGCGCGGAACCGGCGCGCGACGAAAACGGTTTCAAGGAAGGAAATTCAAATGTTGGTGCTTTCGAGGAAAAAGGGCGAGAGCGTCGTCGTCAACGGCAACATAACGATCGTCGTCGTCGACGTTCGAGGGGACAAGGCGCGCATTGGGATCGAAGCGCCCGCCGACGTCGCCGTTTATCGGAGCGAGATTTTGGAGAAAAGCGCGCCGACGAACGAGGCGGCGAAAGGCGGCGAAATCGACGCGCCGAAAACGTCGTTTCGCAAAGCGAAAAACGTCGGCGAAACGCCGAAACGCGGAAATTTGGGCGGTCGCGGCGCGAGAAAAAAGACGAGCGCGTCCGCCGACGAAAAGAGCGGAAGCGAGGTCGAAACGCTTTATCTTTCGAGCGAATCCGAAGCGTATCGACGCTCCGACGCGGCGGAAGAAAAGTCGACGGCGAACGAGCGCGGCGCGGCGAACGTCGAGCCGGAAACGGTCGAGACGGAAAACAACGCGAAATAGGTAAAATAGGAGGCCGGCGAAACGGCGATAAGCGACGATTCGTAAAAACTTGCGCTCGAACGGCGTTGCGCGAAATTGCAAAAAACGTTAAAATCGGAACCGTTTGAGCGGAATAACGACCGAGCGCGTCGCGCCGTCGACGAAACGACGGATAAACGCGACTCGGAACGGGCGGGCGTCGGCGTTTGGGGACGACGAACGCTTGTTGGCGAGCGAACGAAGACGACAAGATAAAGAAACGCGCGTTCAAACGGACGGCGTTTCTTATTTTTTTGGACTAAAACGAGAGTAAGGGCGAGCGGAGCGACCGCGTCGGGAGGAAAAATGCGCGAAAATGCGGAAAACGCGTCGAGTTTAACGAATCGAACGTCGGCGAAAAGCGTTTGGCGACGAAGAATCGCGGCGCTGGTTTTGGCCGTCGTCGGCGCGTTTTTTAGCGAGACGGCGACTCGACCGACGGCGTCGGCGCAAACTCGACAAACGACGCAAACCGCGTCGTCGGCGCAAGCTCGGCAAAACGGGAAAGCGGCGAGTTCGCAAGTCGCGGCGGATTTGTTAAAATCGGCAAATTTGAGAACCGGCGCAAACGCGGCGGAGTCGAGCGTCGAGGGAAACGAGGAAAACGGGAGCGACGGCGGGCTTAGTCCGGAGGCGGTGCGCTCCGGCGTCGACGGCGCGATCGCGTTTTTGCGTCAAAAGCAGAAACCGAACGGCGAATGGGACGAGTATCCGGGGTATCGACCGGGAACGACCGCTCTTTGCGCTCTTTCCCTTTTGAGCGCCGGGCTCGATAAAGACGACCCGACCGTCGCGAAAGCGCTCGAATTTTTGCGCGGTTTTTCGCCGCAAGAGCAAAACCAAACGTACCCGATTTCGCTGCAGACGATGGTCTTTTGTCTCGCCGACCCCGAAACCGACCGAGCGCGAATCGAAGCGAACGTCGCTTGGCTCGTCGAACGGCAGCTGAAAACGTCGAACGAGTACGACGGCGGCTGGTCTTACGTCGGAATCGACCAAGCGTCGGAGCGGGCCGACAACTCGAACTCGCAATTCGCGCTCCTCGCGCTTTACGAGGCGGAACAAATCGGCGTCGCGATCGACGAAGCGGTTTGGAAACGCGCC
>JAFSFF010000105.1 GCA_017435375.1 Thermoguttaceae bacterium | reverse complement strand
TCGCAACGTCGGCGCGAGCAGCGACTTCGTCCACTTCGGCGGTCGCATTCCGGCGCCGCTCCAATCGCTCGGCAACTGATCGCTCCGCTCCGCTTTGAAACGCCGCGTCGCGGTCGTCGTTATCGACGTTTAACCGCGACGTTCGCGTTGTTTTAAGCGCAAAAAAGACTTTCGACGCCAACCTTCAAATCGCGTCGCGAGTCTTTAGGGGTTTTGTCGTTCGAAACGCGCCGACGGCGTTTTACCGCGCGCCGTTTGAAGAAATAGAGAAGCGAAGCGGTTGAACAATCTTTCGCCGTTCGCCCCGAGAAATAAAAAAAGGAACGCGTTTTAATTCGCGTTCCTTTTTTCGTTCCTCTCTTCTATTCGTTATTCCGCGCGACGCTTCCCGCCGTTCGCCCTTTCTTCTCTCGTTAAGGAGCGACGTAATAATCGAGCGCGACGGTCGTCGAACTCAGCAACACGACGCCGTTCGCGTCCGTTTCGACGGTCGTTTTACGCGCGATTCCTCCCGGCGTCGTCGTCGAGCAAACGGTCGTCGTCGAATCGAAACGCGTTCCCTTTTGCGCCGCCGAGGAGACGACGTACGTCGACAGTTCCCCGCCGAGCAACAAGTGCGCCGACGTTTTTTGAACGACCGAAAGTTCGCGGGAAATCGGTTCTCCGTCGCCGCCGTTCTCGCCGACGCTCGTTCGCGTCGTTTCTTTTTGGAGAACGTGCGGCGCGACGACCGGCGAAAACCAAAGGGTCGTCGTTTCTTTCCATTGCGGCGTCGTTCGCGTAACGCGGCGCGTTTGGCAAGGAATCGCCTTGCGAGCGATCGTCAAGTTCGCCGGCGCCAACGTTTCGACGACGGAGCCGTCGCCGAGCGGCGCGTCGCAAAAATCGAAGCGCGCGGTCGTCGACTTTCGTTCGTAATCGAGTCCGCCCATTTTAATCGTCGCGTCGTACCGGAGTTCGTATTCTCCCTTTTCGACGTCGACGCTCGTCAGCGAAATCTTCGTTTCGGTAACGCTTCGTATCGTTTTCCCGTTTTCGTACGCGACGCTCGTCGTTTGCAACCGCGTCCAACTTCCGGGTTTGAAACGCGCCCAACGCGAACACTGCGCGGTCGGCGCGATTTCGACGTCGCCGCCTCGCGTCGCCGCGATCGGAATCTCGTCGCCGACGCCGACGCCGAATTCCGCTTCGAACTCGACGGCGACGCCGCCGACTTTTTTCGCGCCGTTCGCTTCGAAAACTCGCCAACCGTCGGCGCGACGCATTTCGTCGATAAGGCGGGCGAAAGGCGCGTTCGCCCCTCTTGTTCCAACGGCGTTCGGAGCGCAAGACGCGGTTTCCGTCGTCGGCTCGCGAGGCGTTTCTTTCAAGGCGACGCGTTCTTCGGTCGCGACGGCCGCGACGGCCGCGACGGCCGCGGCGCCAAGCGTCAACGCCCAGACGCCGAGCGTCGTCGCGCTCCAAAATTTTCCGCCGTTTTTCCGTCGAAACGTTCGCGTTCTTCGTTCCGTTCGGTCGCTTTCCATTTTATCTATTTTACCTCAAAACGCCAATTCGCCCAACCAACGCGCGCAGTCGCCGCGCCGTCGTTTTTAACGGCGCGTTCGCCGACTCGCGGCGCGCCGTTTTAGGATACTCTTTTTCTCCGGACGCGTAAAGGGGAAAAACGGCGTTCGTCCGCCTTTCTTGCAATTCGACGTCGTTCCGCTCCCTCGAATTTATCCAATTTAACGCGCTACTCGTCCGCTCCGTTCATTTCGATTTTCTTCGCTCGTTCGTTACGCTTCCGACGCGCGCTGTTCCGTCGGAACGATTTTTTCAAAAATTTCGGCGACGACGAGGTCTTGCTCCGGCGCGACGGTTTTTAAGTCGAGCGTTAACGCGTCGCGCGTCCAACGAGTCAACAATCGCGGCGACGACGTTTCAAAGCGGAGCGCGAGTTCGGCGGGCGCAAACCCTTTCGGACGCGCTTCGACGAGCCAAGTCGGCGACGAGCCGAAGGTCGCGTTGGCGCAAAGGGGCGAACGGCCCGGAGCGGTTCGAACGCTCGCGACGCAGGGCGCGGTTTCCAACAGAGCGGCCAACCGTTTCGCGCGGTTCTCCAAGTTCGCGACCGACGTCGACAAGATTCGCAGCGCCGGTATCGCCGCCAACGCCGCGTCGCGCTCGCGGTACAATTCCAACGTTTTCGCGAGCGCCGCCGCCTCGCCGCGTCCCAACTTCGTCGCCCGCGCCGTTCGCGTCTTCAAAATCGCGTCGATTTTCAAACGCGAGCCGAAAATCAGCCCGCAAGACGGCCCGCCGATCAACTGCGCGCCGTCGCAAAGAACCAAATCGTATCCGCTCTTAAGCCGTTCGCCGACGGTCGGGAGCGCCGCGTCGAAAAATTCCGACAAATCGAGAATCGGCGCGAACTCGAATTCGCCCAAGATCGCGAAATTCAACTTTTCCGCGGTTCGCAATTTCGTCAACTCGGCGACGTCGACGCGCCGTCCTCCGGTCGCCCAACGTCCTCGAGTCGTCCAAACGAGCGCCGTTTTCGAATTGCAAACCGCCGCGTAATCGCTCGGGTCGACGGCGTTGCCGGCGCCGATTTCGCGCCGAACGATCGGGAAAAAGTCGAGCGACGTTTCGAGCCGTTCCCCGTTGTCGCGTTCGTAAAGATCGCGGCGAGCGACGACCAGCTCCGCGTCCGGCGCCAGCGTTTCCAAAACGGCGACGCGAGCGGTCGCGAGGTTCGGAAAAACCGCCGCCGCTTCCGCGCCGGTCGATTGGCAAAGCCGCGCGACCGTCTCTTTCTCCCGCGCCGCGTCTTTGCGTTCGGAAAATTCCGTTCGCGGTTCCGAAAACGCCCAAGCCGCTTCGGCGACCGCTTCCGCCGCCAACCGCTCGAAATCGTCGGCGAAAACCCGCCCGCGAGCGTCGACGACAAGCGGCTCCGCGTCGTCGCCGAGCGACGCCAACCGTCCGACGATTTTGTCGATCAACTCGGCCAAATCGGGCCGCCGCATTTCGCTCGCCGCCGACAACGCCTCCTGCGACACGTCGTTCAACACGCCCTTAACGACCGCCAACACCGCCGACGGATGCAAACGGCTCGTCCAAGGTTTCACCGACGGCGACGACAAAATCTCGGTCAAAAACGAAAAGGAAAAGGGCGTCGATTTGAGCATTGCGGCCTCCCGTTGGAAACAAAAGAAACGTTCTTCGCCGTTTTATTATATCCCGTCGCGCTCCGTCGACAAGGCGGCGAAACCGATTCTCCGACCCAAAAATCGATCGATTCGGTAAAAACGGAAGTTTCTTCCAAAAATTTCCGCCGCGCCCGTTGTCGAAATCGACGACGACGTTATTATTAATAGACGGCGAACGTTTTTCGAAACGCCGAACGCGACGCTCGGTTCCGCGAACCGCGTTTTTCGCGTTCTTTCTCCCGTTTCGCTCCGTTCGCCGACGGTTCCGGATTTGCGCAACTTACCGAAACCGCCCGTTTTAACCCCCGTAATTTACCGCCGAGGTCGCTATGTCGAACGATTGGGAAGAAAAAAAACGGTTTAACGAAGAAAACGAACGTCCCCTCGACGCCGCCGCGTCGAACCGCGTCGACGTCGACGCGGAAGCCGCCGCCGCCCGTTTGAGCGCGCAAGCCGAAACGAACGACGCGCCGGACGACCCCCGTCCGTTCGAAATTAACGTCGCCGAACGAGTGAAGCGCCTCCCGCCTTACCTCTTCGCCGAGTTGAACGCTCTTAAATACGCCAAGCGCCGCGCCGGAGCGGACGTCGTCGACCTCGGGATGGGCAGCCCGTCCGACCCGCCGAGCGACTTGGTGATCGAAAAGCTCGCCGAAGCGATTCGCAACCCGAAAGTTCACGGATACGGCGCCGCGCGCGGAGCGATGAATCTCCGCCGCGAAGTCGCCGCTCGCTACCTTAAATATTACGGCGTCCGATTAAATCCCGAAACGGAAATCATCGCGACGCTCGGCTCGAAAGACGCGTTAAGCCACACGATTCTCGCGCTTTGCGGGCCCGGCGACTTGGCGATCGTTCCGTCCCCTTACTTCCCGGCGCACCTTTACGCGGTGATGTTGGCGGGCGGCGAAACGCTCGCGCTCGACGTTCGCGACCCGGCGCGCCTCCTTTCGGAAGTCGCGTTCGCTTGCGAGCGATTCTACCCGCGTCCGAAGGTTATGCTCGTCAACTACCCGCACAACCCGACGGCGACGGTCGTCGAACGCGAATTTTACGTCGATTTGGTTAAATTAGCGAAGAAATTCGGCTTTATGGTCTTGAGCGACCTCGCTTACGCCGACGTCGTTTTCGACGGTTACGAGACGCCGAGTTTTCTCTCCGTCCCGGGCGCCCGCGACGTCGGCGTCGAGATGACGACCATGTCGAAAAGTTACAATATGGCCGGTTGGCGCATCGGTTTCTGCGCGGGCAACTCCGAAATCGTCCGCGCGCTCGCGACGATCAAAACTTATTACGACTACGGCGGCTTCACTCCGCTCCAAATCGCCGGGATCGTCGCGATGCGGGAGCTCGACGCCGACGTCGCCGCGCAGGCGAAAGTTTACGAACGCCGTCGCGACGTTCTTTGCGAAGGGCTCGAGCGGCTCGGTTGGGACGTCGTTCGTCCGAAAGCGTCGATGTTCGTTTGGCAAAATATTCCGGAAAAGTACCTGCAAAAATACACGACGTTAGAATTCCCGATGAAGCTTTTGAGCGAAGCGAACGTCGTCGTCAGCCCCGGTTCGGCGTTCGGCCCGCTCGGCGAAGGCTACTTGCGACTCACCGTCGTCGAAAAAGAAGACCGCCTCCGCCAAGCGATTCGTCAAATGGGCCGCGCGTTGCCGAACTTTTAACCCCCCGACGTTCGCCCTTTGATTAACTCCGGCGTTGAACAAAAATCAAAACCGCGCCGACGTCGCCGCTCGACTGCCCGGCGCGCTTTGATTCCGCTGTTTTGCTAAACAAAATTCAAGCGTCGTCCGACGAACCGTCGGCGAGTTTTTGATTTTCTAAAAAACGCAACTTGAAACAATCGTTTTTGCGAAGGAATCCGCATTATGCCGCTCGAAACCGCTCCGATACTCGCGTTAACCGCGGGCGACCCCGCCGGCGTCGGCCCGGAAATTATCGCCGCCGCTTGGCGTTCGTTCTTCCCGACGCCCGCCGATTCGGCGACTTCCGCGTTCCCGCTTCCGTCGTCGCGCCCGCTTGTTTTCGGCGATCCCGAAGTTATGCGCCGCGCCGTCTCCGTCGCGAAAACGGACGCTCGCGTCGTCGCCGTCGACTCGGTTT
>JAFSFF010000104.1 GCA_017435375.1 Thermoguttaceae bacterium | reverse complement strand
CTGGCCGAAACGCACGAAAGTTCGGCTTGGTCGACGGAAGCGTCCGCGACGACGGCGAAAGCCGCGTTGCCGGCTCCGGCGATTTCGGCGGTCGCGTTGGATCCGACGACGCTCGCGCTGACGATCGAGCCGGTTGCGAACGCCGCCGGTTACGCTTACCTGATGTCGACGGATCCGAGTTTCGACGGCGCGGAACCGGTCGCGAGCGGTTCCGGGACGATTGCGTTGACCGGGCTGACGCCGGGCGCGACGTATTACTTCAAAGCGATGGCGACGGCCGACGCGAACGATCCTTACAACAATTCCGCTTGGTCTGCGCCGACTTCCGAGAAGATGCAAATCGTTTTGGACGCTCCGGCGATTACTCCCGTCGCGACGGGCGCCTCGACGATCGACTTCGCGATCGCGCCGGTCGACGACGCGACGGCGTACGTCTATCGTTACGCGACGAGCGAAGAAGGTTTGGCAAGCGCGGAATCGATCGTCGTTTCCGCCGCCGAAGTCGCCTCCGGCGCGATTTCGCTTTCGGGCCTTAATCCGTTCACGACGTATTACTTCGAAGCCTACGCGGTCGGCGACGGCGCCGGTTACCTCAATTCCGATTGGTCCGAACCGAAGTCCGCGACGACGAAGCCGCAAACGCCTGGCGCGATTACGTTTACGCAATACCCGGGCGGTCCGGCGGGCGAGCCGGTTCAACTCGACGGCACGTGGCTGCGCGTTCGTTGGGACTACTGCGAAAACAAACCGGAATACATTTTGTACTACCGCGAAGCCGGCGCGACCGAATGGACGGCGATGGACGTCGCCGCGGAAACGAAGGAAGTTACCGCCGGTCCGTATATGTACGACCTGACCCCGGGCGTCGAATACGAATTCTACGCCGTCGCGGTCGACCCGAACGACGCGAACAACGTTTCGGAAGCGTCCGAAATTAAGACGTTCCGCATGATGACGGCTCCGGTCGTCGACGCGCCGGTCTTCAACGACACGACCGGTCGCGTCGAGTTCGCTTGGACGGCGGACGAAGACTCCTCGAAGTACCGCGTCGAATTCTCGACGGTTCCGTTCGAGGCGACGGGCGTTTCGAGCGACGACAACACTCGCGTTTACGTCCTCGGCGCCGACGATACTTCGATCGACTTCGGCTCCTTGGAAGCGGGGCAAACGTACTACTTCCGCGTTCGTTCGCACAACGTCAACTCCGGCGGCGGCACGTCGGCTTGGTCGTACATGACCTGGACGCCGGACGCGATCGTCGCGCCGAACGATCTTACGTTCACGCAATACCTTACGGCGGAAGGCGAAGATTGGGTTCGCGTTCGTTGGACCGACGTTAAGGGCGAAACCGGCTACCGCGTCGAGTACCGCGCCGTCGGCGAAACCGAGTGGAGCGTCGCCGAAGAAACGAAGGCGAACGCCGCGTTGGGCGCGCTTTACGACTTGACGCCGGGAACGACCTACGAGTACCGCGTCGTCGCTCTTCGCGGCGAAGAAACGGCGATTTCGGAAGTTTCGAGCTTCACGCTGTTGGACGCTCCGGCGATTAACGCGCCGGTTTACAACGCGTCGACCGGTCGCGTTACGTTCTCCTGGAACGAAGCGGAAGCCGTCGACAAGTACCGCGTCGAGTTCTCGACGGTTCCGTTCGGCGAAGAAGGGGGCGAAGTTCGTACGTACGTTCTCGACGGCGCCGCGACGTCGAAAGACTTCGGTTCGTTGGAACCGGGTCAAACGTACTACTTCCGCGTCCGTGCGCATCAAGCGAGCGGTTCCGGTAATTCGGCTTGGGCGTACTCTTCTTGGACTCCGGAAGCGCTTACCGCGCCGAGCGGGCTTTCGTTCACGCAATACGTTAGCGACGGCGAAAGCTGGGTCCGCGTTCGTTGGAGCGACGGCGAACGCGAAACCGGTTACCGCGTCGAGTACCGCGCCGTCGGCGAAACCGAGTGGAACGTCGGCGACGAAACGCAAGCCGACGCGACGGTCGGGGCGTTTTACAACTTGGCTCCTGGAACGACTTACGAATACCGCGTCGTCGCGGTTCGCGGCGCTGAAACGGCGGTTTCTGAAGTCGCGACGTTCGCGCTGTTGGCGAAGCCGACGGTTGAAACGCCGATTTTCGACGCGTCGACCGGTCGCGTCGCGTTCTCTTGGAGCGACGTGGACAACGCCGACAAGTACCGCGTCGAGTTCTCGTCGGTTCCGTTTGTTTCGGGCAACGTTTCGAGCGGCGACGCCGTTCGCGTCTACATTCACGGTCAAGGCTCGACTTCGCGCGACTACGGCGTTTTGGAAGCGGGCAAGACGTACTACTTCCGCGTCCGGGCGTATCAAGCGAACGGCGCCGGGAACTCGGCTTGGTCGGACGTCGTCGAGTTTGCCGTTCCTGCGGCGGCGAACGACGTGTCGAACGCGTTTGCGGACTTCTTCGCCGAAGCGGAGGGCGAGGACGATTTCTGGTTCGAATTCGAAAAAGCGCTCGGCGAACGGTCGAAGTAATCGCTTAGCCGACTGTCGACGCGCGAAAGTTCCGTCTATAACGGCGAACGGAGAGACAGGAAAGTTAAAAACTGTGGGAGTTAAGGCGAGAAAATCAAGAAAACGACTGTTTTAGACGATTATTCTTAGGCGATTCGCATAAAATTTTTAAGAAAAAAAACAAAAAAAAAGAAAAAGGCTTGAAAAAAAAGCGCGCGGCGAGTATAATACCGGTAATCGTTGTATTATGGAAAACCCAACGTTTTAACAAACGTTGGGTTTTTGGGAAACGATTATCGGAGATTTTGCCGTCGACCGACGGCGAGCGACCGGCCGGGAACGACTCGGAAGGGCTCGTCGAGAGTCGCGGCGAACGACGCGCGATCGCGTTGAAAGCGGCCTTCGAATCGGCCGCGGCGTTCGACGACGGACTATTCGGAGTCGCGGCGCGGCGGAGGTCGAAAAGTACTAGCTAGTTTTAAAAGGATGTAAGAGATGAAAAAAACTCTCTGGAAACAAAGTTCTCGCTCCCTGAGAATGGAACAACTCGAAAATCGCGAACTCCTGTCGGCGACGACTTGGAGCAACGCGATCGACGCCGACGCCGCCGTCGCCGCCGAAATGTCGACCGTGCTTTCGAACGCGACCGTCGATGACGTTATCGAGCTTAATGTGGTTACGACGCTCAAGGACGTCGTCAACCCGAAAGACGGTATTGTCTCGCTTCGTGAAGCGCTCCAATATGTCGCGAACGACGCGACGCTCGACGGCACGATTACGTTTGACCCGGAACTCGACGGCAAGACGATTACGCTGACGGAAGGCGAACTCCAATTCACGAACAACTCGCTGGCGACGGTCGAAATGCCGAACGGCCGCTACATTACGATCGACGCTTCGGGTCTTAAAAACGGCATTACGATCGACGCGCAAGGCAAATCTCGCGTTTTCAACGTTTTCGCCACGCAAGACGCCGACCCCTTCGTTCCGACGTTCAAAAACTTGACGATCGTCAACGGCGCCGTTACCGGCGACGGCGCGGCGATTTACGCCGACGGTTACACGGTTACGTTGGCGGACTGCAACTTTGAAGGCAACGTCGCGACGGGTAACGGCGGCGCCGTTTACGCCAAGACAGTGTCGGCGACGAACTCGACCTTCGCGAAAAATACCGCTACTACGGGTTCCGGCGGCGCGATTTACACGACGGGTAGCGCGACGGTTGATATGTCGAACTTCTCGGAAAATACTGCTAACGTTGACGGCGGCGCCGTTTATGCGAAGGGCGCAAGCAGCTCGTTTAAGTCGTCGGACTTCACGGGCAACACTGCTAAGAATAGTGGCGGCGGTCTTTATCTTGCCAGTACTGCTAACACTCTCGGTAACTTGACCTTCTCGAATAATAAGGCGACGACTGGTGACGGCGGCGGCGTTTATTTTAAGGGAATTCAAGGTAAATGGGATGTTGGTGGACGTGAAGCGCTTTCCGGTTTCACGTTCGAAGGTAACAGCGCGGGCGGTAACGGCGGCGCGATTTACGCGGCGGATAGTTCTAATTTGACGCTTAAAAACCTGAGTGTTACCGGCAGTCGCGCGGGCGGTGACGGCGGCGCTATTTACGCGAGTGGTTCCAACCAGACGTTCGAAAACCTGAAGCTTACCAACAACGAAGCGGGTCGCAACGGCGGCGGTATTCACGCTTTTAATAACAGTAATACTCTGTTTAAAAACCTCACGGTTACCAACAATAACGCCGTTAACGGCGGTGGTCTTTATTTCCAAGGCGTGATTTATAACTCGTTGATTGCGAATAATACCGCGACCGCCGACGGCGGCGGCTTCTATGATCGTGGCGGTAGTTTCTTCTACTCCGTTACGATCGTTAAAAATACGGCGTCGCGTGGCGGGGGCGTTAGCGCCACTTACGGGAACAGTGCTTACAGTCGTTTTTATAACTCGATTATTTTGGCGAATATTTCGAACGATGTCGAGGCGAATCACTCGATTTTCGGAACCGCTCGTCCGATTGGATATAATATGCTTTCGGAATTCGACGATTGGCGAAAAGACGCGGTTGCCGTTAGCGAAAACACGATCGTCTACACCGGCGACATTAATAACGTCTTCACGGACGCCGCGAACGGCGATTACACGCTGAAGTTCAGCAATAACGGAAACGGCGTTTTCACCGCTTCGCCCGCGATCGGCGCCGGTAATAACAAATACGTTGAGGGGAAAGGGCAGTTAAGTCAGGTGATTGACCTCGACTTGGCCGGTAACGCCCGCGTTCAAAAGAACACGGTCGACCTCGGCGCTTTCGAATCCTCGTACGCTATCTTGGCCCAACCGAACCGCAAGGATGTTGTGACGGTCAACCCGTCCATCTCCGAAACCTTGTCGGGTTCCATTACGATTAAGGTCGACCCCCAAGAAGGCGCTACGGCTTACAGCGTCGTTGTCGGAACGAAAGACGGTTGGCTCTTCGATATGAAGGTCAAGGAACTGGGCGCGATCACCGAAACGACTTCTGTTACCTTTGACGACCTCCTCCCGAACGAAGAGTATATCTATTGGGTCTTGCCTATCGGCGGCGGCGAATACGCTACCCCGGAACTCGCCAACCCCTTGAACGACGTCTACACGACCAACCCCGTCCAACTCGCGACGCCGAAACTCGACGAGCTGGTTACGACGACCGCGGACTCGATCACGATCGACTTCGCGCAAGACAACCAAGGCAAAGCCGACAGCTATTTCGTCCTGTACCAAAAGGTCGGCGACGCCGGTTGGACGTTTATTCAAAATCAAAATATTCCGGGGGGCCAAGCGTACACGATTTCCGGCCTTGACGGTAACTCGGAATACAACGTGATGGCGTTCGCGGTTGGCGACGGGGATACCTACAAGGACTCCCTGTTCTCGAACGCGTTCACCTTTAAAACGCTCCAATCCGAGATGCCCGCCGCGACGATCACGGCGACGGCCGGCTCGTCCGCGGCCGCTACCGGCGCTTCGACGGTTACGATTAACTTCGCGTATGACGGCGGTCTCGCGGATAAGCATATTATCCAAATGACGACGAACCTCGACCCCGACGGCGATCCCTTGACCGACGACGCCGTTTGGACGACGATCGTCGATAGCCCGATTGTCGGCGGGAATATCGTTGAAGGGCTTGACGCGGATAAGACCTATTACTTCCGCGCGGTCTCCGATCGCACGGTCGACGACGACTACAAAGACGCGTATTCTGAAATCGCCTCGGTTACTACCGCTCAGGTAATTTTGGACGCGCCGTCGATTTCCGTCGAAGCGAAAGGCGACGACGCCATTGAATTGAAGTTTAACGACGTCGCCAACGCGAGCGGTTACGTTGGATATTTTGCGACGGATAGCAAGGCGGTTACCAAGGGACCGCGCGTTACCTTTAAAACCGTTTACGCCGAAGACGGCTCTGTGACCGGCGAGGCTTCCTATATCGTTGACGATACTAAGTATACGCTGAGTGGGACTCTCTCGGACGGCGTGTGGACGTATACCTTCGACGGTCTCGCGGCGAACACGGAATACTTCTTCCAAGTGCGTTCGGATGCTACGTCTCCCTACCACATCTCCGTTTACTCTTCCATCGAGTCCGCTACGACCGACAAAATCCAATTGGCCGTCCCGGGGAATCTGAAAGTTACGGCGAAGGATCAAACGTCGATTTCCATTAAATTCGACGCGGTTGCCAACGCGAATAAATATCTCGTTGAATGGCAAAACACCGTTACGAAGGAATGGGGTTCCAAGACCATTACGGTTTTGAATGACGTTATTTCCGATCTTGCGGTCGGTACGAAGTATGACGTGTTCGTCACGGCGGTCGGAGAAGGCGATTACTCGGATTCTGAAAAAGTTAGCCTTGAAGATGTGGAGACGACGAAATACGCGATGCCTTCCGGTCTCCCGACGATCAATGTCGTGAGCCATGACGCCCAGTCGGTTACTGTCAAAGTCGGCGGCGTTTATGAAAAAGTTCCCGCTGTCGACGAAGAAGGCAATCCGATTCTCGTCGACGTTCTGGACAAAGATGGCAAACCGGTTTACGAAGTCGACGGAGAAGGCAACCCGGTTTACGTTCTCGACGGCGAGGGCAAGCCTGTTTGTGACGAGGATGGCAACCCCGTTCAAAAAGTTCTCCAAGAACAACGTATCGATACCGTTTACATGGCGACGAACGGTTACGCGATCGAATACGTCTTGGCCAGCGTATATAATAGCGCCGAAAATAAGGCCGAGGTCAAGTGGGATAGCGACAAGGTTGACAACTTCGAGAGCGAATTTGAGACCTTTAAGGTTGAGGGACTTACGCCGAATCGCGACTACCTCTTCCGCGTCGTGGCTTTGGAAACTGGCGAATACTACGCCTCGACATCCAAAACTGCTACCGTGAAGACCGACTACCTCTATATGAGCGCGCCGAGCAGCCTTAAGGTGGAGGCGAGTGCAAAAGATTCCGTCGGCACCGCCGCGGTTAAGGTTAATATCGGCCAAGTTCCTGAAGCTGTCGACACTACTTATACCGTGGAATATCGTTGGACGAAAGGCGAGAATTTCGGCGAATGGACGTTGTTGTCGGCTACGTGTGTTGCCGGCGAGAATCTCCTCTTCGGTTTGGATCCGTGCCAAACCTACGAATTCCGCGCGCAAGCGAATACGAACGCGGACGATACTTACGCGCCGAATGGCGAATACGCTTACACTGAGGAGGTGACGACTAGCAGCGTCAAACTGAACAAGCCGACGGTCGATGTCGATAAGGTTTACACCGCTAAGGACTCGATTACGGTTGACTTTAATGACGTCGATAACGCGGCGTTCTACGTCTATCAATATCGCGTAAAGGGTTCGACCGCTTGGAGTGCGACGTCTGTTGTTAACGGCGCGACTGCGTTTACGATCGAAGATCTTGACTTCGGTACGCCGTACGAGATCCTTCTGCAAGCGGTTCAGACCGGCGACTATCTCCCGTCCGACTCTATTACCATCGATGCCACGACGGTCAAAGAAGACTTGGAGCGCCCGACGTTGACTTCGGAAGTCCAAACCTCTGAGTCGATTACGGTTAACATTAGCTTCGTCGCTAACGCTACCTCTTACACCCTTGAATACAAGGCCGAGGGCGCTACGGATTGGGTTAAGATCGATAATTTGACGGCCGGCGCAAACGAGGTTAAAGGTCTCGCCCCGAACACCAAGTACGTTTTCAAAGCGACGGCTGTGGGCGATGATCGTTACGAATCCATTACGTCGTACGATCGTACTTGGACTACCAAGAAGGGTAGCGTCACGCTGGACGAGTCTAACGTCGTGATTACCACGACGTATGACTCCATCACGATCGACGTCAATCTTGGCGATAAATCGGCCAACTATCCGTACTTCGTTATCCAATACCGCGATATTGATAATAATAAAGCTCAATGGATTTATGAAACGGTAACCTCCGATCAACTGGCGTATACGATTTCCGGCCTTAATATGGCTACGCGTTACGCTATTGCCGTAGAAGCCATCGGCGACGCCAACCACAACAACGCCCAATTTGGCGGCGAGAACTACGTTGTTACGACGGATAAACTCGGCGTCTTGGACGCTCCGTCCGTGTCCGCGACGCAAGTTGACGATTCGACGATTACGGTTACGCTCGGCGAAGTCGTTAACGCGGACCACGGTTACACTATTGAGTACTCGACGGGCAACGGCGAATGGACGACGGTCGAAAACGCGGTTGTCGGCGTTAATACGATTACCGGTCTCCTCCCGAACCAAACGTACGTCTTCCGCGCGTTCGCGAACGAAACCGCCATTTACTCCGCTTCCGAAGCTACGGACGCGACGGCGACGACCAAACCGCAAACGCCGGGCGCGATTACGTTTAGCCAATATAAAGGCGGCGCCGAAGGCGCGTTGGACGGGGCTTACACGCGCGTTCGTTGGGCTTACTGCGACAACGCTCCGACGTACGAACTCTGGTACGCCGTTTCCGGTTCGCTCGATTGGACGGTTGTGAACTGCGACGCCACGTTGGTTAAGCCCAGCGGCGAGGTGGACACGGAAAACGCCGGCGCCTTCTTGTACGATTTGACGCCGGGCGTCGAGTATACCTTTATGGTTCGCGCCGTCGATCCGAACAACGCCGAAAATGTTTCGGACTTCTCCGCCTCCGCGATGTTCCGTATGATGGCCTCGCCGAAAGTCGCCGAACCGACGTTCGACCCGACGACCGGGAAACTGCAATTCTCGTGGAGCACCGACGAAGCCAACGTGACGAAATATCGCGCCGAAGTTTCGACGACTGAGTTCACGTCCGTGAATCTTACGACCGATCGCGTTTACTCTGGAACCAATACGTCGTTTGAGTTCAATTCGTTGAACGCCGCTCAAACGTACTATTTCCGCGTTTGCGCTTACAATGCGGACGGAGTTGTGTCGGGTTGGACGTATTCGGAATACTCGTTCACCGCGCCGAGCGAACTTTCGTTCACGCAATACCAAGATTGGGTTCGCGTTCGTTGGGCCGACGTCGAAAACGAAAGCGGCTACCGCGTCGAGTACCGCGCGGTTGGCGAAACCGAATGGACTCTCGCTCAAACCGCGAAGGCGAACGCTACTTCGGGCGCTATTTACGGTCTGACCGCCGGAACTACTTACGAGTACCGTGTTGTCGCTACGTTCAACAAAGTCGCGGACGGCGCGGCTTCTGAAGCTACGACCTTTGCGATGTTGGCGGCTCCGACGGTTAACGAACCGACCTTTAGCGCGACGGGCGACCGCGTTACCTTTACTTGGGACGCGGTGGAAGGCGCCGTTACGTATCGCGTTGAGCTTTCGGGCGCTAACCTCTCTAAGACCCGTGCGTATACCCTCAACGCCAATACGATGAAGCAAGACTTTACCAGTTTGGCGGCTGGAACGTATACCTTCCGTGTTCGCGCGAACCAAGCGAGCGGCGAAGGTAATTCGGATTGGACCACGTTCGAATTCACTATTCCGGCGAAGTCCGATTCCGTCCTCGATACCGACGTCGTTTCGGAAGCGTTTGTCGACCTCTTCGCCGAAGAAGCCGAAGACGACTTCTGGTTCGAATTCGAAGAAGCCCTCGGCGGTCGTTCGAAGTGATCTTTTAGTTCCGCTCGACTGACGTCGCGTTGATTTTAGCGCGACGTTAGTCGTCGAAACATCGTCGTTTTGACGCAAAAACGCGTCGTCGCGAAATATCGCGGCGGCGCGTTTTTTTACGCGAACCCGAAAACGCTCGGAAATCGACAAGGAAAAATGAAAGTCTCGCGTTGACGAATCGGGCGTTTGGCGTATAATCGTCGTTGGCGCCGACTAAAACGAGGCGACCGTTAAGACGCAAGGAAAAAAAGGAACGCGATTTATGTACGACCCGAAATCGACGAAAGCGGAGGAATTTATCGACGACGCGGAAATTTTAGCGACGCTCGAATACGCCGCCGAACGTAAAAACGACGAAACGCTCGTCGACGCGATTCTCGATAAAGCGAGTAAAATGCAAGGCTTAACGCATCGCGAGGCGCTTGTTTTGCTCGACTGCGAACTCCCGGGGAAAAACGAGCGGATTTTCGCGTTGGCGCGAGAAATCAAAGAGCGTTTTTACGGGAACCGCGTCGTAATGTTCGCGCCGCTTTACCTCTCGAATTACTGCGTCAACGGGTGCGTTTATTGCCCTTATTGTTTGAAAAATAAGACGATACGACGCAAAAAACTGACGCAAGACGAAATTCGCGCCGAAGTGGTCGCGCTCCAAGATATGGGGCATAAACGCCTTGCGCTCGAAACCGGCGAGCATCCGACGATGAATCCGATCGAATACGTGTTGGACGCTATCGAGACGATCTACTCGATCAAACACAAAAACGGCGCGATTCGGCGGGTTAACGTCAATATCGCCGCGACGACGGTCGAGAACTACCGCAAGCTGAAAGAGGCGGGAGTCGGCACCTACATTCTTTTTCAAGAGACTTACCATAAAACGACTTACGAAACGCTTCACCCGACCGGCCCGAAGAGCGACTACGCGTGGCACACCGAGGCGATGGATCGCGCGATGGACGGCGGAATCGACGACGTCGGTTGCGGGGTTCTGTTTGGCTTGAATCTTTATCGTTACGATTTTGTCGGTCTGCTGATGCACGCGGAGCATTTGGAGGCGGCCAAGGGCGTCGGCCCGCATACGTTCAGCGTTCCGCGGATTCGCGACGCGGACAACGTCGACGCAAGTTCTTTTGCGAACGGGATTTCGGACGACGTTTTTGAGAAAATCGTCGCCGTCTTGCGAATCGCCGCGCCTTACGCCGGAATTATCGTTTCGACGCGAGAATCGCAAGAAGCGCGGGAACGTGTTTTAAAGGTCGGCGTTACACAACTTAGCGGAGGGTCGCGCACGAGCGTCGGGGGGTACGCCGAGGAGGAGAGCGCCGCCGATAATTCGTCGCAGTTCGATTTGAGCGACCGCCGAACGCTCGACGAAATCGTCGCTTGGCTCCTTGAAATGGGGCGTATCCCGAGTTTTTGCACCGCTTGTTATCGCGAGGGACGCACCGGCGACCGCTTTATGACGCTGGTGAAGTCGGGCCAAATCGCGAACTGTTGCCAACCGAACGCGCTTATGACGCTCAAAGAGTACCTCGAAGATTACGCGGCGCCGCAAACGAAAGCGCTCGGCGAAAAATTGATCGCCGCCGAGTTGCAAAGGATTCCGAACGAAAAAATCCGCGCGATCGCCGCCGAGCGGTTGCGCCGCATTGAGGCGGGCGAGCGCGTTGACGAATGTACCAAGATCCTCGTCGCTAATATTCTGTAGGTCGCGGAAAAACGTCTGAAAGAGCGCAAAACTTTCGCTGTCCGCTTTGCTCTTGTAGAGCGTGAGCGCGGTTTCGGTGGGAATGAGGATGATGTTCTT
>JAFSFF010000103.1 GCA_017435375.1 Thermoguttaceae bacterium | reverse complement strand
CGTCTTTTCGGACGCCGGTTTGCGGGCGGTCGAGCGGCTCGTTTCGGTCGTCTTTTCGGCGGCCGGTTTGCGGGCGGTCGAGCGGCTCGTTTCGGTCGTCTTTTCGGCGGCCGGTTTGCGGGCGGTCGAACGGCTCGTTTCGGTCGCCGGTTTGCGAGCGGTCGAGCGGCTCGCTTCCGTTTCGGCGCGGGCGACTTTCGTCGCGGTCGAGCGTTTTTCGGCGGAGGCGGAGCGGACGGCGTCGTCGCGTCGCGACGAACGTTCGGCCCAATCGTCGTCGTCCATCAGGAGGAACGTCGGCTCGTCGTCGTTTTCGCTTTTGACGGCGGGAATCGCCGGACGTCGCGACTCGGCGGCGGAGTTTCGCGCTTCGGTCGAGCGGCTCGTCGTCGTTCTTGGCGTCGAGGTTCTCGTCGCGGAAGTTCGCTTCGTCGGCGTCGTCGGAAGCGTCGTTTGCGGACGTTTCTTATAATCGCGACTCGGGTCGTATTCCGGGACGTCTTCCAGCTCGTTCATTTGATCCGGGCGAATGAGATCGTTGACGATGTTGCGCGTCTTCTTCGTTTCGCGGCCTTGGCTGGTCGCGGCGTCGTAAAGGCCCATATCGCCGTTAATTTCCATCGCTTCGGAAAGGTTGACGTTCGTTTTGCCGACTTCGACGCGAACGATTTCTTCAAAATCTTCCGGCGTGCGCAAGATGCGCGGCGTCATCACGATGAGGAGTTCTTTGCGTTGTTCGCGCTCTTGGTCGTAACGGAAGAGCCAACCGAGCCCCGGGATATCCGACAGGTACGGGACGCCGCGGCTGATTTTTTCTTTTGTCGAGGTCAAGAGACCGCCGAGCATTACCGTTTCGCCGTCGCGGGCGCTGATCGCCGTCATCGCTTGGATCGTGTCGATCGATTGCGACTTGATGACTTCGCCGTCTTGCGAGTAAATCGGAACCGCGTCGGCGTCGTTTCCGAGGGACGATTTTTCGGCGCCGATTTCCATCACGACGCGACCGTCTTTCGTAACGCGCGGCGTAACGAGGAGAATCAGCCCGACCGGCGTGTCGGTCGTGTTCATTTGAACGCCGTAGTTGGTCGTCGTCGTGCCGTTGATACGCGGGACGCGTTGCCCGACGAGGATGAACGCCTGTTGGTTGTCCATCGCCGTAATTTGCGGACGGCTGAGGATTTGCAGACGGTTCTTCTCGCGGAGCGCGCGGAGCGTTACGTCGACCGAACGGCTGCTGGCCGAGAGAACGAACCCGCCGTAACCGAGGGCCGAACTCGACGCGCCCATCCCGAAGTTGTTCAGGACTTGCCCGGCGATGTTCGTCGCGGGGACGCCGGAGTTCATATTCGTTCCGGGGCCGCCGCTGCCGACGATGTCGAAGCCGGGGGAACCGGTCGCGCCGCCGGCGTTTCCGGCGTTCGTGATCAAGCTGCGGTCGAAGGACGACGCGTCTTGCAACCCGGCTTCGATCCCGAATTCCTCTTGGTCGGTGAGGGTAACTTCGGCGATCAAGACCTGAATGACGACTTGCGGCGGGTCGGCGTCGAACGTTTTGATCATTTCGAGGATTTTCTCGATATGTTCCGGCGACGCGCTGACGATGATCGAGTTCGAGATCGATTCCGGGATGACGATGACCTGCGATTCGTAAAGCTGGTACGTCGTCAAAACTTCCGAAAGCGTTTCGAGCTGTTGCTTTTGCGCGAGGTAGTCGTCGATGGCCGACGCGACGACGTCGGCGCGAATGTTGCGCAGTTGGACGACTTCTTCGACCCGTTCGGTCGCGTCTTGAACGTCGAGCGCGACGATGAGCGCGTCGACGATCGCGAGTTCGCGCGGCGCGGCGGCGGCGATGATGACGTTCGTGCGCGTGTCGATGGCGAACCGAACCGGAACGAACGTTTCTTCCCCTTCGGCTTGCGGGAGCGTCGGCGTCGAAACGGCGTCGTCGCTCGTCGCGAGAAGCGACTGCAGCGTTTGCATAATCGACGAAGCGTCGCCGTGTCGCACTTGGAAGAAGCGAATTTCCGCTTTTTTCGGCGCGACGTCGAGGAGTTCGATCAACTTCGCCATAAACTCCATACAGTCTTCCGGCGCGTTGACGATCAGCTGGTTATGGTAGACGTCGGCGCTGACTTCGACGTCCATCATCACGCCCGATTGAATCAGGCGTTGGCCGGTTTCGTCGACGGAGAGGAGTTCCAAGATCGGGAACTTCGCCGCGTCGGTTTCGAGCGTGCCTTGTTTCGCCGGAAGGATCGCGTTTTGAATCGTCGTCAAAATATCTTCCGCGAGGGAGTTTTTGAGCGGGAAAATGCGCGTCGTCAGCTTCGTTTCCGCTTTGTTGACGTCGAGTTCGACGAGGAGTTTTTCGATTTCGAGCCAATCGTTCGGCGACGCTTGGACGACGAGCGAGTTGGTGCGAACGTCGGTGAAGACGAGGATGCGCGGCGCGAACCCGCCGGTTCCGTCGACGAGCGGCGTCGGGAACGCGTCGGTCAACAGCGCGGCGATTTCGGTCGCGGACGCGTATTTCAAGCGGACGACGCGCAACATTCCTTCGCCGTCGGCGATCGGTTTGTCGAACACTTCGATCAAATTCTTCATATCCTCGAAGGCTTGCCCCCAGCCGACGACGAGGATCGCGTTCGGATTTTGCAACGCGTAGAACATAACGCGACCTTGTTTCGTCGCGAACATTTCCGCGTAAAGTTTCGTCAAGACGCCGTGAAGCATCGCTCCGTCGACGTGGCGCATCATATAAACTTCGATCGTCGGGTCGGCGATTTTCGCCAGCTCTTCGATCTGCTCGATCATTTGTTTGATGCGTTCGAATTCCGCGTCGGTCGCGTTGTCGACGATAACGACGTCGAGTTCCGGGAGGACGAGCGGAACGAAGTCTTGAACGACGCCGACGCCGGGACGACCGTTTTCGTCCGTCGAGGCGAAGTCGCCGAGCGGAGCGTCCGCCGAACCGAGCGCGCTCAAACCGCCGTCCTCTTGGTAGGCGACCTGACGAATCGCGTTCGGAACGTTCGAAGCGAGCGCGGTTTCGAGCGACGGAACGGACGGCGCGACGTTCGCGAAGTACGGAGCGAAGCGTTCGAACGGCGTCGCGGCGTTCGCCGTCAAGCGTCGGACGGCGGCCGATTGCGCGAGGTCGCGACCGAAGTCGCCGACGCCGCGGTTCAAACCGAGGGGCGCGACCGGGGCCGGCGTCGCTCCGCTTTCGAAGATTTGGCGGATTTTGTTCGAGTCGCCGTGTTGAATCGGGATGAAACGGCGCACGTTCCCGTTCGTCAGCGGCGGTTGATCCATCGCGCGGAGCAGAACGAGCATTTGCGAACAGAGCGCGGCGTCGCCGTCGAGCGAAATCGCGTTGCGCTTCGCGTCGAAATCGACGTCGCAAACGCGAACGTCCGATTCGTCGGGCGTTTGACGCTTGACGAAACGATAGGTCGCGACTTGCGGCGCGTCGGCGTCGAGCTTTTGGAAGCGGGCGCCGAAGAGGCGAACCAACGCGTCTTGAAGCTCGGCCGCTTTGCGATATTGCGGCGCGTAAACGTCCGCGGCGGAGCCGGAGACGACGGGCGCGGCGAAGCGAGGCGCCGGGGTCGCGCCGCCGAACGCTTGACGAGCGACGCGAACGCCGGTCGGCTCGGTCGAGTCGACGCCGTCGATCGGACGAAGAACGCCGGTCGCGACGCGCGGATCCGGTTGGCCGGGCGCGAGATTCGTCGGATAAATTTCGAGCGACGCGAAGTATTTTTGAACGGCGCGTTGCAGGCGACGGTTCGTGTGAACGACGATCGTGCCGAGTTGACGGTCGACGCTAAACGCGATTTCCGAAATCGACGAGAACTCGCGGCGAGCGAGCGCTTCGATTTCGTCGACGCGCGTCGGAAGGCAACGATACGAAACGATTTCGAGCGCCGAGTCTTCGCGGGGCGCGACCGACGGAGCGGCGGAGCCCGGGAGCGGCGGCGCGAGCGTCGGAGCGTTGGCGTCGGCGACTTCGGAGCCGAAAACGACCGCTTCGCTTTGCGGCGGCAAGATCGCGTTATCGGCGTCGTAAGCGACGCGAACGAAGTCGTTGCGTTCCGGGTCGTAGTACGTCTCGTTCGAAGCGCGGCGGTCGCGACCTTCGTAGGCCGACGACGGCGCGACGCGGTTCGGCGCGTCTTCGCGTTCGACGAAACCGGCGGTCGCGACGAATTGATAGCGTCCGGCGACGTGCGCGTCGTAATCGTCCCGATCGAATTGTTTCAAGAGATCGTCGACGACGTTAATCGACGCTTCGGGGCCGTAAACGGTGATTTCGTTCGCTTTTTCGTCGTAGCGCCAAAACGTTTGGCTCCGCAGCGAATCCGTGAGAAGGCGACTGAAGTAACCGCCGAGGAGCGCCGCGTCGGCTTTGTCCGGAGCCGCGAACGTCTTTTGAACGCAGCGCCCGTTTTTCGTCGGGAGATTCGAGCGGTCGGGCGCGGACGCCGACGGCGTTTTCGACGTTTTCGCGGCGCTTGCGTAAGCGGAGCGCGCTTGGGTCGAAGCGGGTTTCGAATCGGACGAAGGGCGATTTTGCGCTCGAAGATCGGCGTTCGAGAGCGCGAGGAGACCGCCGAGCGCGACCGCGAACGCCGTCGCGCGCCAAACGGCGAACGTTCGACGAGGCGAGCGTTCGTTTGCGTCGCGACGAGGCCGTCGGTCTCGCCGGAAAAACTTTCGCATTTGTTGCTGTTTTAACATAACCGTAACTCTTGTTTCTGGCGACGCGGGCGCTTCGACCGTCGAGCGGCGGCGAAACGCGAGCGGCGCTTTGCAAACAAACTAACGACGCGGAAAAAGCGACGCCGCGAACGGCTTCCGGCGAGCGGAAAAACGTCGCGGACGAGTCGGGGCCCGACGGGGGCAGGCGCTCTCGTCGCGAAAAACGGAGCGACGGTCGAGCGGACTCGCGGCGCGCCGACGGAAAGTCGACGGCGGTCGGTTTTTAGGGGCGTCGATAGAACGTCCTAAAATTCTATGCGCGCCAATAGTAAACGAAAAAAGGAAAGCGTTCAAGAGCATTTTTTAGCGTCGGCGGTAAATTTTGACGTTTTTTTCGATTTTTAGCGCGACGCGGCAAACGAGCGGCGAGAAAAGAGACGGTTGCGAACCGAGCGAGAAAACGCGTCGTTTAAAAACGCGTTAAAATGGGAAAGACGGCGAAAATGGGCGCCGGCGCGAGCGAGAAAAGGTCGCGTCGCGCCGACTTCGTTTAAGCGTTAGCGACCGCGACCGACCGCGACGAGCGAAAGTTCCGGGTCGACGAGGGGCAAATCGACTTCGCCGACGCCGGAGAGGAACGAAATCGTCGCGACGCGGTCGAACGACGGGCCGGAGAGCGACTTAACGACGCCGACGCCGAAGCGGCGATGCCGAACGAAAGAGTTGACGGCGACCCGTTTGAGCGCCGCCGCGTCGCGTTCGGCGTCGGAAGCGTCGTCGGTGCGGAGAGCGGCGCCGGTCGAGACGGCGGACGGCGCGACCGGGCGCGGCGTTTTTTTCGGTTTCGGCGCGGGCGCTTCGAACGGAACGTCGTCGAAATCGGCGGCGTCGGACGGCGTCGGAACGAACGGACGGCGCTTCGAACCGCGCGGCGTCGCGACCGCTCGCGGAACGCCGTCGTCGTCGACGCGAATCTCCGTTTCGCCGTCGTAATCGCCGATTTTGCCGACCGGCGGCTCGTCGGCGTCGAACGGCGCGTCGGAAAAGTCGGCGGAATCGTCGAAGTCGAGCGCGGACGAGTCGAATTCGAGGTCGTTTTCCGGCGCTTCCTGCGAAAAATCGTCGACCGGCTCCGCGTCGACGCAGTCGTCGAAGTCGGCGTCGGCAAAATCGGCGCGGCCGCGTCCCCGGCGTCGGCGGTTCGCGTCGTCGAAATCGTCGACGAGACCGTCGGCGAAGCGGTTCGAAAAGCCGCGCGGATACCCGGCGCCGCGTCGTCGACCGGCGTTTCGGGGGGCGCGCCCGTCGACGCGGAAAACCTCCTCTTCCGGCTCGCGGTCGACGCCCTCTTCCCAAAGCGCTTGGCGCTGCGAACGACCGTCTTGACGCGGGAACATCTTCGGAACGGCGATTTTCGCGTCCGGATTCTCGGCGGCGGCGTTTTCGAGCGATTGGCGCCAATCTTCGACCGACTCGAACGAGTCGACGCCGTCTTTCGGGAACTCGAAAAGGAAGCGGCTGACCATCGCCGGGGAGAAACTCCCGCGGAACTCCCGGAAACGCGTTCGCGAGAGGCGCAACTCCTCCTCGGCGCGCGTCAACCCGACGAACAAGAGGCGGCGCTCCTCTTCGAGCTGGCGTTTGTCGCGCAACGACCGCTCGTGCGGAAGGACGCCGTCTTCGACCGCGACGAGGTAAACGACCGGAAATTCGAGCCCTTTGGCCGCGTGAAGCGTCATTAACGAAACGCGGTCGTCGTTTTCGTCCCAAGAATCGACGTCGTTGACGAGCGCGATCTGTTCGAGGAAGCGGCCGAGCTTGTCGTTCGAGCGCGGCTTCTCCGGGAAGAGCGGAACCGGGAGGTCTTCCTCTTTTTCGTTGCGGCAGTCGGCGTCGAACTCGCGGACTTCCGAGAGGAGTTCTTGAACGTTGGCGAGGCGTTGGGCGTCCTCTTCCGTTTTCGCCGCGTCGCGGAGGTAATCGACGTATTTTGTCTCGTTTAAGATGTGCGATAAAACGACTTCGAGGTCGTCCCCGGCGGCGAGCGACGCGCTCGCTTTTTCGACGAGCGAAACGAACGAGGCGATCGCCTTTTGCGCTTTCGTCGAGACGCCGGCGACGCGACCGACGGCTTGCGCCGCTTCGAAGAGCGTCGCGTTGTTTTCGGCGGCGAAATTTTCGAGTCGCGTCAAGGTAACGCGCCCGACGCCGCGCGCCGGGAGATTAATGACGCGGCGGAACGAAACGACGTCGTTCGGGTTGTGAATCAACTGCAGGTAAGCGCAAAGGTCTTTCACTTCCTTGCGGTTGAAGAATTCGAGTCCGCGAACGAGTTGGAACGGAACGCCGTACCGCTTCAAGGCGTATTCGAGGTTCCGCGAGAGCGCGTTCATTCGGTAAAAAACGGCGTAATCGCGGGGTCGGCGCTTGCCGGACGCGACCTCGGCGGCGATTTCCGCGGCGATCGCCTCCGCCTCTTCCTGTTGGTCGAGACATTGCAAAACGCGAGGGGCGACGCCTTCG
>JAFSFF010000102.1 GCA_017435375.1 Thermoguttaceae bacterium | reverse complement strand
CGACGGTTCAACTGACGCCGGAAGTCAAAACGAGCCGCATCGGCTTCGGCACCGGCATGATCGGGCACAACCGTTCCAGCACCCTGACCCGTATGGATCGCAAAAAGGCGACCGAGCTGAGTCTTTACGGGTACGAACGTGGGATTCGTTACTTCGACTGCGCCGACCTTTACGGAACGCACCAACTCGTTACCGAAACGCTCGCCGCTGCCGGAATCGCTCGCGACACGTTCCAAATCGGGACGAAAATTTGGCCGCACAACGGCGGAATTCCGGAAAAGGAACGTCCGCGCGCCGACGTCGTCGTCAAGCGTTTCCTCCAAGAAACGAAGTCGGATTACCTTGACCTCGTTCAAATTCACTGTATGATGACGCCGAACTGGAACGAACAGTACGCGCAGTACATGGAAGACCTCGAAGCGCTGAAAAAAGAAGGTCTTATCCGCGCGCACGGGATCTCCAGTCACTCGAACGCCGCGACGAAAAAAGCGATCGAACTCGACTGGACGGACGCGATTCACGTCCGTATGAACACGAGCGGCGCCCGTATGGAAGGGACGTTCGAAGAAAACGTCGCGCTGGTGAACGCCGCCGCCGAGAAAGGGATCGGGATCATCTGCATGAAGGTCGTCGGCGAAGGGACGATGAAGAAGATCGAAGATCGCCGACGCTCGGTCGACGCGATCACCCGCCTCTCCGCGGTCGACACGATGATCGTCGGTTTCAACGAAAAACACGAAATCGACGAATTCTTCGATCACGTCTCCGCGACGCTCAAAGCGATGGAAGCGGAACAAGCCGCGAAAGCGTAATCGCGCCTTGCCGCTTAACTTAAAGCGTCGTCGACGCCGCTTTAAGTCGCTCGTTTTAAGTGTTTTCCTTTCGACCGCGTTTGTCTTCTCCGCGACGGCAAGCGCGGCGTTGGGAGTATTTTGTCTAAAAATTGCGCCGTTTTTCTTTTGCGATTTACGTCAACGAGTCGGCGATCGCGTCGAGTTGGGCGGCGATCTCGGCGAAATCGCGGTTTAAGTCGAGCGTTTTGACGCTAGTCGAAGCTCCGCAAATTCGGTAATCGTCGTTCGGTTGAATCGGCGCGTCGGTTCCGGCGTACAACAGTAGCCCGCCGACCGATTCGTCCGGCGCGACTGGCCAATTCTTGACGTAAGCGAATATTTGATAGAGGTTTCCGGAACAATGCGTCGGCGTCGAAACGTTTGAAAACGGGTTCGTTTGCATATTCCGCGAATAATATTTCGCGTCGATAATCAGCGTTTTCCTCGTCGCCGCGCTCGAAAGAACGACGTCGGTTCGCATCGTCGGCAAGCGCCGCGAAAAACCGTCGTCGGTTCGCCATAAAATCAACTGCGACCGCGCGTTAAGCGTCGGATGTTCGCGTCGAAAATAATTCAAAACGAACCTTTCGTAAAGTCGCGCTTCAGTTTGCTCGTCAAAAAACGCCGCCAACCGCGTCGCGCCGTCCGCCGTCGTTTGAAGGAGGCCGTCGACGACCAGCCGACAAAGCGCCCAAATCGTCCGTAACCCGCGCGAATTTCGGTCGAACCGCACGTTCCAATCGACGCGGCGCAAGTCGCAAATCGTTACGTCGTCGAAAAATAGCAGAAGTTTGCGAAGCGTTCGTTTGCGGGGCGCGGCGACGTCGGCTCGCGTCAAGAGCGTCAACGTCGACTTGACGACGCGGTTGAACGGCGCATCCGGCGAAAACTCGTCGAAAGAGCAAGCAAGTTCTTTACGGCGAAGCGTTTGCGTTTTTATCGTTTCGCCGACAAGAATCCGACCGCGCGGCGCCGACGTCGTTATTTCTCGCGTCGCGTACTCTCGGCGCAGTCCGCGCTTGACTTGCGTCGCGACGCAACGCCCGAGGAGCGTCGCCGCCAAGTCCGCCGCGTTCGCGAACTCTTCCGTCGCGACGTTTTTAACGTCTTGTTCGACAAGGTTTTCAAACGCGTACGCAAGCAAATAATAAACGTTCCGAATCGGAATCATCGGATCGCCTCGCGCAAAGCGGCGGCCCGTTTCGCGAGTTTGGCGCTTTCGTCGAACCAGTATTCTTTCAAGAGCGGAATCAGTTCGAATTCGACGACCGAACGCAGCCATACGTCGTCGACGTTCGTCTTCGCGCAAAAGTAACTATGCCCGACGCAAAAACCGGCGCCGAGCGTTTCGTCTGCGCGGATTTCGTCGTTAAGCGCTTTCACCGCTTCGATTAACCGGTCGAATTTCGGGTTGCCGACGCGGCGTTGGAACGCTCGAAAGCCCTCCGAATCGAACGCCGGTTCCAACTCGAAAAACGCGAAACGCCGCCGCAATGCAAAGTCGATCAGCGCGAGGCTTCGGTCGGCGGTATTCATCGCGCCGATAATGTGAACGTTGCTCGGAATCGAAAAGCGTTCGTCGGCGTAAAGCAAGCGCAACTCGACGCCGCGTTTGTCGTTTTCGATCAACATAAAAAGTTCGCCGAAAATTTTGCTCAAATTGCCGCGATTGATCTCGTCGATAATGAAGAAATAAGGACGGTCGTCCTCGGCGGCTTTTCGGCAAAACTCGTAAAAAACGCCTTTGCGCAACTCGAAACCGGTCGCGGTCGGGCGGAATCCCATTACGAAATCTTCGTAAGAGTAACTTTGGTGAAACTGCGTCGTTTGGACGCGCTCGACGTCTTTTTCGCCCATCATCGAAAACGCTAACCGTTTGGCGGCGAACGTTTTCCCGACGCCGGGCGCGCCCTGCAAAATCACGTTCTTTTTGGTCGCGAGGAGCGTTTTCAGGAGACGGTATCGTTCTTCGTCGAGGTAAACGTCGGCGAGGAAATCGTTTTCGTCGTAAGTTTCGTAAACCGTTTCCCTTTCGGCGGCGTCGAACGCGTCGGCGGCGGCCTCGCTTTCCGCGATAAGACTTAACATTATTTTAATCAAGTCGGCGCGCGGCGTTACGTCGGTAAGCGTTTTTACCGGAAGCGGTTCCGCGACTTCCCAAGCGCCCGCCGCGTCCCAACGAACGGCGCGAACGTGCCGATAGGCGCCGCGCTCCGGCTCGTAAACGTAATCGCCCGCGACGACGCCGCGTCCGACGATTTGCTTGCGCCCCCGTTTGACGAAAACGACGTCGCCCGGCTTCATTTCGTTCGCAAACTGCCAAGTCGTAAGCGCTTGGTTGCGATAAGAATTTTCGACGCCGTAAAGCGACTTCATTTTGTCGCGCATCTCCTCTTTCGAACCGAACGCGAGGAGGTCGCCCAGCTCGTCCCAACCGATCGCCATCGTCCCTTGCGCAAGATCGTTTTCCCAATTTTCCGCGTTTTCGCCCGGCGCGTAAATCCAGTAACGAACCGGCGTTTCGTCGACAAGCGTTTCGTCGGTTGTTTCCTGCGGAACGACGCCGCCGAAAATTTCGTCGCCAAAGGAAAGCGCGATTCCGTTTGCGTCGGCGATTTTTTGACAGCCGCGCCGCATCGCGTTCGATTTATTCCCGTTCTTTTCAAAGTAATAAAGAACGTTGTCGCGGGTCGTTCGCAACGCGGTTTCCAATCGCTCCTTTCCGAAATTTTCGCCGATATTTGCGAGAAAATAGAGCGTTAACTCGACGTTCGCGCGCCGTTTAAATTGGGCGCCGTCGAGCATCGCCGCCAAAACGGTAATAAAAATATAATGCGAACTCGCGTTGAAGTACGGAGCCTCCGCGCGCATCGCCTCGACGGCGTCTTTCGTCGCAAGCGTTCCTTCGTAAACCGCCTTCGCATAACGGTAAATCGTTTCTTCGCAATCGTATTCGGAACCGACGACCGCGCGAACGCCGCCCTTGGAATCGAGAAACGCCTTTAACCTTTTGAGCGCTCCGAAATAGCCGTCGGTTCGTTCTTTAGTATTCGGCGACACAACGTCATTCGCGAGATAATCGAAAAGCGTTTCTCGCGCTGCGTCGAGCGTTTCGTCGCTTTCGAAGGTCTTCCAAAAGCTCGGGAAAACGGCGTTTTTATAAGCGTAAAAAGCGTCGGCGACATATGTTGCAACGGTATTCTCCGCCCGTTCGGGACGCTCGGCGCGCAAGTATTCCTTAAACTCCGCTTTGACTCGCTTAATCGTCGCGGCGACGTCCATTTGTGTTCCCTTTCACTTAAATCAATTTATTTTCAACGCTTTAAAAACCGTCGTTCCCGTCCGCCGATCGCCGACGACCACGCGTCGACAAAGCGTCGCAGCAAGGTTTCGGCAAAGGACGAGGCGTTTTTTAGCGGCGACAAATCAAACGGAAACGCGTTCCGGCGCCGCGTTTTCTTTCGTTTGTCGCTTCGACGCGATCACGGTTCCGAGCAAAGGTTGACGAACGCCTCTTCGACGCGGATTCGGGCCGCTTCGTCGAGAATAAAGACGCGACGCCGACCGTTCGCGTCCGGCTTAAACGTCGTCAAACCGTCGTCGCGAACGTCGACTTCTCCGGCTTCCGAGAGCGCAAAGTAACCGCGCCCCGACTCCGGTCGCGCGACGAAAAGAACGCTCGTTAAGTCCCAAGTCGGGCGGCGATGGTCGTACCCTTCCTTCGTGTTGCGCGCCGTCCAATGCCCGAACGCGTCGTAAAGAATCTTCGACGTCGGCGAACGACGATAGTCGTTTTTCAGGTTGACCGGCGACATACGGACGCGGTCGCCCGTCTCGTACCCGCTGAAAACCGCCGGAGTCGGCCAGTCGGCGGCGAATTTTTGCATCGCCGGAATATCGCAAATCACGTTCCATTCCTTAT
>JAFSFF010000101.1 GCA_017435375.1 Thermoguttaceae bacterium | reverse complement strand
GTTTCGACGCCCGATTCGTCCGCGCGTTGGCGTTCCAAGCTGATCGGCAGGTCGACGGCGCCGTGTTTCAGGTTCGACAGGATCGTGCGACGCAAATACTCGGGGCCGCGCGCCGGGTCGTTGGCGTCGTCCGGGTTGTGGTAGTGATAGCCGGTCAGCTGAACGATGCGGCCCGGGCCGTACGGCGCCGGAATCAATTCCAAACGCGCGTCGACGCTTTCGGTAATCTCGTTGAGGGCGGTCGTTTCCAATCCCGCGCTCGCTCCGGATTTCGAGGAGGATTTCGACGAACTCGACTTCGACGACGAAGACTTCGAAGAACTCGAGGATTTCGACGAACTCGATTTAGACGACGAAGACTTCGACGAACTCGAACTCGACTTCGATTTCGAACCGCTCGAGCTTTCCTTTTCCGGTTGCGGTTGGAACGGGAACATTTCTTCCAACGTGTATTCCGGAACGTATTCGGCGGTCTTGGTCGACGCGGTTCCCTCTTCGTCGGCGGGCGCGGCGCCTTCGGGGGGCGTCAGTTCGTTCCCCTCGGCGTCGATGGAGAACGCTTTCGCTTCCTCGGCGTCGATGTAGTACCAACGGCGCACCATCTCGAACCAGTCGCCCAGTTCTTCGATTTCCTGCACTTCGACGTTGTCGACATAGACGCGATTTTGATTGGTGATCGCGTCGATTTTCAACGCGGAAACGCCTTCGGAAAGCGCGGCTTTGTTCGGCGCTTCGGACGGAATCGCGACGTTAATCGCCTTCAAAAGTTCCATCCAAGTGATGCGCCCCTCGACGCCGCCGGTCAGGTTTTGCCCGATTTTGTCGACCGCTTTAAAGGTCGACGCGGCGGAGTCGGCTTTCGAAATGAGGTCTTTCGATTCCTTAGAAACCTTTTGCGCGGCGCTGTACGCGGTGTTGATCGCCGGGTTTTCGACGACGCTGAACATCGAGGTCGCGTTGAAATATTGCCAAGTCATCCCGGCCATCAGGAGGGACGCGGCGGCCAACGCCCACGGTTTTTTCTTATTAATAAGGCGCGTTTGAACGACGTCGCGCGGCACCAAGTTGATGCTCAGCGGCGCTTCGCCCAAGAGTTGCAACGCGAGCCCGTAAGCGACGCCGAACGAGGTCGAGTTGTTGCGGAACTCCGGATTCGCGAGCGCTTCGGCGCCTTGCAGTTTGCGGTACGCGGTCGGCACGACGACGTCGAGCCCCAAGCTCTTCGAGAGGAATTGACGCAAGCCCGGAAGTTTCATCGCGTTCCCAAGAGCGTACACGCGGCGAATTTTCGCGTTTTTATTCAAACTCTTGTAGTACTTGATCGACCGCTCGATTTCGGTGAGCATATCGTTGAAGACCGGCTTCATCGCGAGAACGACGGCTTTCGGGTCTTGCGCGGTCGCGGCGTTGCGCTTGATGTGTTCGGCGTTCGAGAAGGTCAGTTTGAGCGCTTTCGTCAAAGCCTTGGTGAACATATTGCCGCCGACGGCGATGTTGCGGAGCCAAACGTCGACGCCGTTCGTAACGACGATTTCCGACGCGTCCGTCCCGACGTTCAAAATAACGTCGTACTCGAACAGTTCGTTCGGGTCGCGTTCGAGAAGCGCGTCGTAGTCGTGCATATCGTTGACGAACGCGTTGTACAGGGCGACTTGCGCGCCTTGGATGCAGTCGACTTCGACGCCCGATTCGGCGTAGCGTTCGAGCGTGCGCTTGGCGATGTCGCGCTTCATCGCGTACATAAAGATGCGCAGGTCGAGCGCGACGCCGCCTTCCATCGTCCCGCCGACTTGGCGATAGTCCCAAATAACGTCTTGCAGGTCGAAGGGCAGCCATTGTTTGACCTCGTATTTAATGAGGTCGTTGACCTTTTTCGGGTCGATCGGCGGAAGCGGTTGGTAACGCCAAAGCGCGTTTTGGCCGGAGACCGAGATCGCGATTTTTTCGCCCTTGACGTTGTTGCGCGAAAGGAAGAGCTTCAAACTTTCCGCGAGAATCTCGTTCGGATCCGCGCCCGGTTGCGTCATAATCTTGCTGTGTTCGATATATTCGCACTGCAAGACTTCCAGCGTTCCCGGCTCCGTTCCCTTGCGACAACGCAACGCTTTCAACGACGCGCTACCGACGTCGATACCCCATACGGTTTCATTTTTTGCCATAATTATTTCGTCCCGTACATTTTTCCCGACGCGCCCGACCAAGCCGACCTTCGGCGCATTTCCGAAGACGGCGCGTTTTTCGGTTTCGTATAACGTTTTCTCTCTCTATTAATTAATAATGAAAAAAGACCAAACCTTCGGCGCTCGTTTCGCGCGGCGGTTGGCTTCGTCGTTTCGGTTAAACGTCAAAACGTCGGCGACGAAGCGTTCGGCGCGCAAGCGGCTCGACGGCGCTTCCTCTTCTATTGTAACATAACGCAAGGCGTTCGGTCAAGTTTTTTTTTCTCGTTCTCGGCGATATTTTGCGAATCCGTTCAAAAAAAACGCCCTTTTTCTTAGGACGCGTCGCGATTTCGCCGCCGAGAACGCGTCGCGTTTCAAAGTGGGTAAAGCGCGAAATTTAGGCAATCCGTTTTATCCTCCCGCAACGCGCGGCTTTTTTCTTGTCGGCGAATATTTTAGGAAAACTTGTTAAAATATTCGGATTTTTCTAAATTTTCCGCAAGCGCGGCCGAAAATAATAATTAAGACGTTTCGCTTCGAACGTAAGCGCGCGTCGCCCGCCGACGGCGCGGGTTCCGACTTTCGACGGATTGGAAGTCGCTTTTTACCACTTTTCTTTTGTTGAATGGAGTCTTTGCGATGGTTCGAACGATCGCGATGGGGATTGTGATGGCGTTTGCGTTGGGGTTCGTCGGTTGCCGCTCGTGCCTTTCGCCTTACGAATATTGTCAACCGACGTTCGTTCCGGAACGGGGCGACCAATGTATGGGCGAACTTTATCGCTGCGGTTCCGTTCTCGGCGGAATGGAGCAAACGAAGTCGCCGACCGACGATTGCGAAGAATGCAACGGCGGTTACACGGAATATTACGGCGGCGGAAACGTCGCGCAAAACGACGCTTCCGGCGAAACGCCGATCGCGCAAACGCAGGGAACGGTCGCCGCTTACGACGCGAACGCTTACGCGCAAGCGAACTACGTCGCTCCGGCGGGCGCTTACGCCGGGAACGATTACGCCGTTTCGAGCGACGCGTCGGTCGGCGCCTATCCGCAAGGCTTCGCTCCGGCTTACGGCGACGCGTTCGAGTCGAACGATTTTAATCTTCGCGACGATTCCGGCGACGTTTACGCTTACTAATTTAGACGAACGGCGAAAAATAGAAAAAACGCGTTAAACAAACAAACGGCGCGATTCGGCGAATCTGGCGAAGATAGCGGAACGTCGAGCCGCGCCGCTCGCGTTAGTTTAGCGAAACCGCGACGACTTTTCCGCTCCAATGAACGATTTCGACGCTTTTTCCTTCGACCGCTTCCCGAAAACGCCGTTCCTGCCGGACGTTCCGCTCGAGCGCTGGACGCCGGACGACGGCGATCGCGACGAGTTCTTTATGCGCGCCGCGCTCGTCGAAGCGCAACTCGCCGCGGAAGAGGGGGAAACGCCGATCGGCGCCGTTCTCGTTTGCCAAAATCGGATTCTCGTTCGCGAACACAACCGCCGCGAACGTCTTTGCGACCCGACCGCGCACGCGGAAACGCTCGCGCTGAGCCGGGCGTCGACGTTTTATCCGTCTTGGCGCGTCGAGGACGCGGAGCTGTTCGTAACGCTCGAACCTTGCCCGATGTGCGCCGGCGCGCTCGTTCTTTCCCGAGTGAACCGCGTCGTTTTCGGAACCCGCGACCCGAAAGCCGGGTGCGCCGGGTCGCTGATGAACCTCTTGACCGAAGAACGCTTCAACTGGCGCTGCGACGTCGTCGAGGGCGTGTTGCGCGACGAATGCGCCGACCTGCTCCGCCGATTTTTCCGCGAACGTCGGCAAGCGAACGCCGCCGCGCGCAAGTCGTCTTAACGCGCCGCCGTTCTTCTCTAAACCGCCCGGCTTTTCTAAAATATCGTTAAAAACGCCGTCGAACGGGAAAAATCTCGACTTGCTTCCCTTCCGTTTCGTTCGGGGCGTTGACAAGCGGCGCAAAATGTGTTCTATTATAACGTCGAGCGCGTTCCGTCGACCGAGAACTTTTCCGCGACGCGCTTTCCTAAAAAATCCGGTCGCCGCCGCAAACGTTTTTCAACGCCGAAAGAGCGAAAACGCCGAAATCCAAGACCAAAAAGCGGCGCGGCGACAAAAAACCTTAATCGACCCAAAAATCGCGATGAAATACGAAAACGTGTGCGTCGAGGCGATCGAATGCGCCCTCCCGCCGGAAATTGTAACGACCGACGAACTCGAAAACCGGCTCGCGCCCCTTTACGAACGGCTGAAACTTCCGTTCGGACGACTCGAGTTGATGACCGGCATTCAAGAGCGCGGTCTTTGGGAACGCGGGCGGCTCCCCGGCGACCAAAGCGTCGACACGGTCGAAAAGCTGCTCCGAACGACCGGCGTCGACCGTTCGAAAATCGGGATGTTCGTCCACGCGTCCGTTTGCCGCGACTACCAAGAGCCCGCGACCGCTTGCGACGTTCACCGGCGGCTGGGCTTGCCGCAATCGGCGGTTATTTTCGACTTGTCGAACGCTTGCTTGGGCCTGTTGACCGGCGCGCTCCAAATCGCGAACGCGATCGAGTTGGGGCAAATCGACGCCGGAATCGTCGTCGGAACGGAGACGAGCCGCGCGCTGATGGAGACGACCGTCGACGAGTTGGTCGCCGACGAAACGCTGACGCGCCGAACGGTGAAAGACGCGTTCGCGTCGCTGACGATCGGCTCCGGGAGCGCCGCGATTCTGTTGACGAACCGCTCGCTTAGCCGAACCGGGAACCGCCTCCTCGGCGCGTCGGTCTTGGCAAACACCGAACAAAGCGCGCTTTGCCGCAGTCAAGTCGACGTAACCGCCGGCGGCCGCTCCGACGGGCAAACGATGAAAACGGACTCGGAAACGCTCTTGCGCGAGGGCGTCGCCGTCGCCGCGAAGGCGTTCGAACGTTTCGTCGCCGAAATCGGTTGGGACGCGACGGCGCTCGACCGCGTTTTTTGCCACCAAGTTGGAAAAGCGCATCAAAAACTCCTTTTCGAAACGTTTGGACTCGACGACGCGAAGAATTTCGCGACCTTCCCGCTCCTCGGCAACACCGGCTCGGTCGCGCTTCCGACGGCGGCGGCGCTCGGGATCGAATCGGGGTTCGCGCGACCGGGGGACAAACTCGGCCTCTTCGGGATCGGTTCCGGAATCAACGTCGTCTTGGCCGCGCTCGACTGGAAAACGACGCTCCCGAGTTCCGCTCCGACGCCGCCCGAAACGCTCGCCCGCTTCCTCGCGCTGAACGCCGGTTGAGTCGACGCGTTTGCCGATTCCCCCCAACTTTCTTAAATTAACGGTAAAAATGACGAACAACGCAAACGAAAACGCAATCGAACGCGAAAACGCCGACGCAAACGCGCCCCAAAACGCGGCCTCGCGACGCCGCGTCGCGGTTCTCGGCGGCGGGATTTCCGGACTCGCCGCCGCTTGGCGTCTGTCGAAAATCGCTCCGGAACTCGACGTCGTTCTTTGGGAGAAAACCGGGCGCGTCGGCGGGGTGATCGGTTCGAAACAAATCGACGGTTTTCACCTCGAGGCGAGCGTCGACAACTTCATTACGACCGTTCCTTGGGCGCTCGATCTCTGCAAGGAACTCGGTTTCGAACAAGAGCTTACGTCGACGAACAACCGTTATCGCCGCACGTTCGTCGTCCGCAAGCGCCGCCTTTACCCGCTCCCGGACGGCTTCATGACGATGGCGCCGACGAAACTTTACCCGATGGCGACGACGCCCCTGTTGAGTCCGCTCGGGAAGCTCCGTTGCGCGCTCGAACTGATTTTGCCGCGTCGGCGTTCGACGGAGGAAGAGTCGATCGCGGCGTTCGTAACGCGGCGCTTGGGTCGCGAAGCGTTCGAACGTTTGGTCGAACCGCTCGTCGGCGGGATTTACGGCGGCGACGCGAGTCGGTTGAGCTTGCAGGCGACGCTCCCGCGTTTCGCCGAAATGGAGCGGAAAGACCGGTCGCTGATTTGGTCGATGAAGAAGTCGCAAAAGAAGGCGAAACGGATCAAGCGCGAAGAGGAAAGCGGCGCGCGGTACAGCTTTTTCTTGACGTTAAGTTCCGGAATGGAGTCGCTTCCGCGCCGTCTCGCCGAGCGGCTCGAATCGGAGAATCGGGCCCGCGTCGAGCTGAATCGGGAAGCGGTCAAACTCGAAAAAGCGTCCGGAGCGAACGGCGCCGACGGTTGGCTCTTGACCGATTCGACCGGGAAAACGGAGCGTTTCGACGCCGTTCTTTGCGCGACGCCGTCCGACGCGGCGGGCGCGCTCTTCCGTTCGGTCGCGCCGATTACGTCGGAAGTTTGCGCCGGAACGGAGCGAACCGGAACGGCGATCGTTCACTTGGCGTTCCGAAACGAACAGGTCAAGCGCCCGGTCGCCGGAATGGGGTTCGTCGTTCCGCCGTCGGAGGGAAACGGGCTTCTCGCCGGGAGTTTTAGCAGTTTCAAATACCCGAGTCGCGCCCCGGAGGGAACGACGCTCTTGCGGATTTTCGTCGGCGGCGCGCGGTCGCCCGACTCGTTGACGATTCCGGAATCGGAGCTGCTCGACCGCGTCTTAGCCGAAACGCGGGCGCTTCTCGGCGTCGAAGGCGAACCGTTAATGTCGGACGTCGCCCGCTTCCCGAACGCAATGCCGCAATATTACTTGGGCCGACTCGACGCGATTCGCCGACTCCGCGAAGAACTCGCCGCGACGCCGACCCTCGCGCTCGCCGGAAACGCGCTCGAAGGCGTCGGGCTCCCCGCTTGCGTCAAGAGCGGAAACGACGCCGCGGAGAAGATCGCCGCCGACCTCGGTTTCGCCGTCGAAAAAAGCGGTCGTTAAACGTCCCGTTTCGCCGGTCGGCTTCCTCCGCTTTCCCCCTTTCGTCCAATTTAACGCCGACGGCGCGTTTCGGTTCCTTCCCGTTTCGCGCCGTTCGCCCAATTTAACGCCGACGGCGCGTTTCGGTTCTTCCCGTTTCGCGTCGTTCGCCCAATTTAACGCAATATTCGCAAACGGCGGCTCGGTTCCGTCCGCGTCGCCCGCAATTATTCGCGTCGCTCGACGCTTTTTCGTCCGTTTTTCTATCCAAGGAACGTTAATATGAAAATCAAACCTCGCTGTTTGTCCGCCGGGATTCTCTTCGCCGACGTCGGGTGCGCGCCGATTACGCATTGTCCGGTTCCGGGCGAACTCGTCCAAACGGAGCGGGTCGAGCTGACGCTCGGCGGCTGCGCGTCGAACGTCGCGCTTAACCTTGCGAAACTTGAAGTTCCGACCGGTCTTTGCGGTTGCGTCGGCGACGACGCGTTCAGCGATTTCGTCTTTTCGGCGCTCCAAGACCCGTTGATCGACCTCTCCGGCGTCCGCCGCGTTCCGAACGCCGGGCCC
>JAFSFF010000100.1 GCA_017435375.1 Thermoguttaceae bacterium | reverse complement strand
GCCGCCCATCATCGACGGGTCGTTCATATTCATATTGCCGCCCATCATCGACGGGTCGTTCATATTCATATTGCCGCCCATCATCGACGGGTCGTTCATATTCATATTGCCGCCCATTTGACCGTTCATATTCATCCCGTTTTGACCGGTCATACCCATTTGCTGTTGCATTTGCATTTGTTGCGCGGCGGCGGGAGCGTCGGGATTATCCATTCCGGCGAGGACGTAAAGACCTTCGGTCATCGACGGGTATTCGCGGAACTCCATTTTAAATTCTTCGACGGCGGTCGTGAGCGTGTTCGTAACTTGAACCGTCGCGGCGCGAACGAGGGCGCGTTTATAGGAGTTCCAGACGGTCGTGCCCAAGATGCCGATGATGACGATAAGAATCGCCAAAACGATCAAAAGTTCCAACAACGTAAAACCGGATTTCTTAGAATCCAACGACGCGACGCGTTTCATAGCGGCGGTCTCCTTTATTAACTGTTCGTTCTTCTGGGGGGGGGAAATTTCGCGCAATCCCTACGCGACCGTCGACGGTCTAAAATCCGCGACGCGCT
Source organism: Thermoguttaceae bacterium (assembly GCA_017435375.1). Taxonomy (GTDB): domain Bacteria; phylum Planctomycetota; class Planctomycetia; order Pirellulales; family Thermoguttaceae; genus RUG369. The sequence goes on along the minus strand of JAFSFF010000100.1, from coordinate 2,272 downwards.
TAAAAATCGAATTTCGAGATTCGTTTTCGTTTTGCACATTCGTAAGCGGCGCGGCGTGTTCTTGTTTCAAACGCGCCTCGCCGATACGATTATAACCTTTTTTCCGCTTAAAGAAAAGAGCGGTTTCGACAGATATTTCGAAATTTATCGAAGAAACGGCTTTTTTCGCCGAAAAAAAACGGCGTTCCTCAATCGTAATCGACGTCCGGATGCACGTCGTAAACCTGCGACGGGAACGAACGTTGCACTTCCCAACCGATCGGACGCGTCGAAAGCGACTTCGGCCCGATATTCGCGTTCATATAAGGGTCGCCGCCGTCCGGGAAAGTCGACGCTCGCATCGCGCGTTCTTGCGCCGACGGCGCGCGAAACGTCGGGAACCAAAAGCGGTCGTTGTTCGGATTCTCGTTGAGCGCCGCGCACCCGGAAAAGCCGACGAGCGCCCCCGACGCGAGCGCCGCGAGAACGCAAAAACGCCCTCTATATATTAATATTGACAAAAACGACTTTTTCGCCGTCCGTTTCGCGTTTGCGGAGTCCGTTCGCATCGTCGCGTCCTTTCGTTGTCGAGCGTCTTTATTTCGAGCTTTTTCGACGTTTCGTCCGACGTCGCCGCGAACCGCTCGACCGTTTCTTCGGCGCCGTCGTTAAGGCTAACATCGACCGCCGTCGAGCCGCGCTCGAAGAAAACTTAATTTAACGTATTTTTCCGAACGGCGCAAGGTTAAAAGTTAAGGCGGTCGCGCCGATTTTACCGGTTTTAAAACGCGCGGCGACAAAAATTACGTCGCGGTTCGGAAAAGCGTTCCGCTCCTTCGTCGCCTTGGTAAAACTCAACCTAAATTATCGCGTCGACGGTCGCTTCGTCGTCGACGCAAATCCCCCCGACGCCGCTTTCCTCCTATTTTGTCCGGTCGCGCCTTATGCAAATCTTTAACCGAACGTTAACGTTGCCCCAACGGGAAAAATCGGAAAAATTCCGCCGCTTCGACCGCGAACGCCTCGAAGCGCACCTCGCCGTTTCGCAATACGGCCCGTTTCGCTTGACCGACGCGGTTCGTCCCTCCTTCGATTTGGCGATCGTCCCGGAGGAAGGTTGGCGTTTCGACCGTTACGTCGATCCGGAGAACGGCGCCGGCGTTCCGGTCGCGATCGCGGCGGTTTCCCGCGAAAAACTCTTCGACGTGTTTTTGGCGCTCCTCGACGGCGTCGGCGCGACGGTCGACGTCGTCGTCGAATCGAGCCATCGGCAAAACGGAACGCGCGATTCCTCGACTCGCGAGGGCGTCGACGCGCCCGTCTTGAAGAGCGTTTTTTGCGATTACGAAGACCTTTTGCTGAACGACGGTTGCCTCGGCGTCGCCGTGTTGGACGCGGAACAACCGTTTGAAATCCAATTCGACGAACACAAACTTTTAACCATTTACGGCGACGAGCTAAGCGCCGCGGTCGCGACGTTCCGCCAATTCCGGATTCCGCGCAAGCCGACGTTGCGCTTTTTGAACGAAGCGGAGCATATTCACGCGTCGCGCCAGTCGTATTGTCGAGCGTTCGACGCCTTAAAATTCGATCTTGGCGCCGAATAGACGAAAATAAAATAAAATTTTGAAAAATTTCGAAAAAAACCCCTTCACAAAACCGGAAAAAGCGCTAAGATATAACACGTAACGCGGAAGTGGCGGAATTGGCAGACGCGCTAGGTTGAGGGCCTAGTGGGAGTTAATCCCGTGAAGGTTCGAGTCCTTTCTTCCGCACTAAGCTCCGGAATCGCAAGGTTTCGGAGCTTTTTTATTTCTTGCGTCGCCGTAAAGAACGCGACGGCGCGACGACCGTTCCTTTCCTCTCGCCTTTTTCGCCCTTTCCTCTTTTATGCTAGCGCGCCGCCGGCAAAAAAGAAAAATTTTCAAAATTTAACGAAAAATCCGAAAAAGCCCCTTGTCAAACGCCGCGAATCGGTTAAAATAGTCGACGTAACACGCGGAAGTGGCGGAATTGGCAGACGCGCTAGGTTGAGGGCCTAGTGGGAGTTAATCTCGTGAAGGTTCGAGTCCTTTCTTCCGCACTAAGCTCCGGAATCGCAAGGTTTCGGAGCTTTTTTTGTTTCTTGCTTGGTCTTGATTTCGAACCTACCCATTCTCCTTGGCGCATTAACGTTTCGCCGCGCGGAGCGTCGTTTTTTTCCGCCGCGACGCAAAAAAAGCCGTTCTTTTCGCGTCGTTTCCGCTCCGCTTCTTGCCGTCGCGCCAAAATTCGTTACAATGAAAGCGAAGCG
>JAFSFF010000099.1 GCA_017435375.1 Thermoguttaceae bacterium | reverse complement strand
GAAGACCGTCGCTTCGTCAGCACGACCGGCGCGAACGCGCAATTTTCGCTCGACGATATTCCGACCGCTTGGACGGAAGAGTCGGAAGTCCTTTACATCGGCGGTTTTCTGATGATTCCGCCGCTCGAGTCGACCGCGACGGTCGAATATTTGAAGGCGTTCCAAGCGCGCGGCGGGAAGACGATTTTGGACGTCGTTTTGTACGGAAATCGACCGTATTGGCCGGCGATCGAACCGCTCCTTCCTTACGTCGATTATTTCCTCCCGAACGACGACGAAGCGCGCGTTATTTGCGGCAAAACCGATCCGGTCGAGCAGGCGAAATTCTTCGTCGACGCGGGCGCCAAGACTTGCGTCGTTACCTGCGGCGGCGACGGTTCGATTTATTATTCGGCGAACGAGAAGTTCCGCGCCGATATTTTCCCGGTCGAGTTCGTCGGCGGCACCGGTTCCGGCGACGCGTTCGCGGCGGGCTTCGTCTCGGCGGTTCTCGACGGTTGCGACCCGGTTGAAACGGTTCGCCGAGCGAGCGCGCAAGGAATGAGTTGCGTCCGCGACGGCAGCGCGACCCGCAGCGTCTTCACGAAGGCGGAGTCGGAAGCGTTCTTGGCCGCCAACGCCTTGAAAGTCGAGTCGCTTTAATCGGTTAAACCGCGCAAAATAGGCGATAAAAAACGCCGCGTCCTTTTCGAGAACGCGGCGTTTTTCGTTAATTTAAGCGTTAAGTCGAAACGCTCGACCGGTTCAAGCGGCGGGTTCCGCTTCCGGAGCCGATTCTTCGACCGCCGGAACTTCCGTCGGTTCGACCGGTTCCGCTTCCGGAGCCGATTCTTCGACCGCCGGAACTTCCGTCGGTTCGACCGGTTCCGCTTCGGTCGCGGTTTCGTCGCCGACGAGCGCGTCGACGGCGGTTTCGGTCGCTTCCGCTTCCGTTTCCCCTTCGACCGTCGCGACGGCGGCGGCTTCGTCGGTCGGTTCCGCGGCGGGCGTTTCCATTTTCGCGCCGATAATCAAGCCCAAGCCGACGACGAAGAAAACGAACATCGCGGCCAACATCCGAACGACGTCCTTCGACGCGCCCTTAAATTCGCGCCAAATGAAGACGCCCCAAATCGCCGAAACGAGCGTCGCGCCTTGTCCGAGCCCGTACGCGATCGCCATCGAAACCGCGCCCGCCGCGACGACGCTAAACGTCATCCCGACCGCCCAAACGGCGCCGCCGATCCAGCCCCAGAAGTGGTTGCGGAGCGAACCCTTGAAATAAGCGCCCTTTTCGACCGGTTCGCCGACGAACGGCTTCTTCATCAAATACGGCATTACAAAGAAGTTGCTAATCAACACGCCGAGCGCGAAGCACATATTCGCCGCGTAAGGGCCCATCTTGCCGGCTTCCAATCCCGCGCCGACTTCGGTCGCTTTCGCAAGGTTTTCAAACGTCGGGTCGACCAGCGCGCCGTCCAAATCGACTTTCGCCATCGAATTCGCGACAAAATAAGAAAAGAGCGACATTAAAACGCCGCAAACGACCGCGAGCGTCAGCCCCTTGCCGATCGGCTTCTTTTCGCCGCCTTCCGCTTGGAGCGCCGCGTCGCGTTTGCGATACGAAAGCGCGCTCGTAATAATCGCCAACGTTACCAAGCCGACGCCGACGAAAAGAAGCGTCGAGTCGCCGGAGCCCGCCGGGTTCGCGATGTAATTCCACAACACGCCGAGAACCAGCGCCAAACCGATCCCGACCGGAAACGCGACCGACATCCCCGCGATCGCGATCGCCGCGACGAGCAGAATGTTCGCGATGTTAAAAACGACGCCCCCGGCGAACGCCCAACCGATCGCCGCGCCGTTCGCTTGCTTCAAGTCCGCGCAGAACGAACGCCCAAGTTCGCCGTTCGCCCCCATCGTCAAGCCGAAAATCAGCGCCGCCGCGACGACGCCGAAGACGTAATCCCAATAAAACAGCTCGTAACGCCATTTCGAGTCGACCAACTTTTGAGCGTTCGCCCAAGAGCCCCAACACAACATCGTAACGACGCAAAACGCGACCGCCAGCCCAAAACTCTCGACTAAAAACATCGCCGCCCCTTTAAAAATAACGTCCAAACGGCGATTCGCGTTCGCCGAAACGCTCGGCGACTCTTACGCAAACCCCGTAAATTTTGCAAATTATCGCAAAAAGCGCAAAACGCGCCGTCGGAGAGCGACGAAAGACGTTAACTCGCGACGCTTCAACGCTCCCGCGACGTATAGGATAACGGATTCTTTCCCGTTTTTCAAGCAAATTTCGTAAAAAACGGCCAAATTTTTCGCCGTCGCCGATTGACGAATCGCGTTAAGCGGAAATAATGAAAAAGATTCGCGGCTTCGACGGGCCAAGCCGTTTCGACCGCCGCGCCGAGTCGCTCCGCTCGCCGTTCGCGTTCCGTCGACGCGAATCCCCGCGAACGCCGCCGATAATTTAAACGAAAATCGAAAACGAGGCAAAAATGGCGTCGTCGTTGCGTCCGCTCGCGCTCCTCGGAGCGTTCGTCGTCGGTTATCTTTTCCCGCAAGGGGCCGCGCTCGCTTGGGCGATTCCTTGGTTCGTCCGCTTTATGCTCTTCGCGGTCTTCCTGAAATTGGAGTTCCCGAAGTTGCGATTGCGGCGGAGCCATTGGGCGATTTTGGCGCTGAACCTCGGCGGCGCCGTCGTCGGTTGCGAACTTTTTCGACTTTTCGACGCGGAAACGTTCGCGTTGACGGCGTTTTTTACCGCGATCGCTCCGACGGCGACCGCCGCGCCCGCGGTCGGCGCCTTTTTGAAGCGCGACGTCGAACACATCGTCGCCGGGCTGTTGCTAACGACGTTCGCTTTCGCGGTCGCGCTCCCGACGCTTTTGCCTTGGGTTCTCGGCAAGCCGGTTGCCGGCGCGTTCCTCGACGTCGCGTCGAACGTCGGTTCGGTCGTCGTCGCGCCGATTATCGCCGCTCGAATCGTTCGGGCGCTTTACCCGGCGTCGCAAGGTTGGACGGCGCGCTTAAAGAACGTAACGTTCGGCGCTTGGGTCGCGATGGTAACGATCATCGCCGCGAAGGCGACGACTTTTATCGCCGACCCGGCCAACGGCGTCCGCCCGACGATTTTGCTTGAAATCGGCGCCCTGTCGCTCGTCGTTTGCGTCCTGAATTTCGGGCTGGGCTATCTCGTTGGAGAACGGGACTTCCGACCGGAAGCGAGCCAAACGCTCGGGCAAAAGAACACCGGCGCGGCGATTTACTTCGCGGCCCTGTACGCCGACCCGATCGTCGCGCTCGGCCCGACGCTTTACGTCTTGTGGCACAACCTTTGGAACGCGGCGCAACTTGAAATTCTCGCCCTCAAAGAGCGGAAAAAAGAGCGAAAAGCGGCGTCGACCGACGCCGCCGAGCAAGCCGTCGACGGCGAAGACGAATCCAACGCCGCCGACGTCGCGTCGCGCTCGAAACGCAAAGCCAACTAAAACCTTAAACAAGCGGCGCTTAGAACGTCCGCAAGGAGAATCGACAATGAAATATCGGATCGGGTTCGGGTGCGACCTGCACCGTTTCACCGAGGGCGTTTCGCTCCGTTTGGGAGGCGTTTCGATCCCGTTTTCGAAGTCGCTGCTCGGGCATTCGGACGCCGACGTCTTGTTACACGCCATCGCCGACGCGCTCCTCGGCGCCGCCGGGTTGGGCGATATCGGCGAACTTTTCCCCGATACCGCCGAGGAAAACCGGGGCCGCGACTCCGGCGAAATCCTCGCGCTTTGCAACGAAGCGGTCGCGGAGGCCGGTTGGCGCGT
>JAFSFF010000098.1 GCA_017435375.1 Thermoguttaceae bacterium | reverse complement strand
TCGTCGGAGAATTGGTAAACGTCGAGAACGGTTTTGCCCGGCTGTTCGCGCTGTTCGGCGATAAAAGAATTGAACGTCCCTTTGACGTCGTTTTCGACCGCGCCCATCGAACCGGAAGCGTCCAAAACGACGCAAACGTGAATATAATCTTGTTTCATTGCGAAATTCTCCTTGATCTCGGCGATTGGGGTAAAATAGGAAAGTTAAAGACAAGGTTAACGACAAAGAAGAAAGGAAAGGGGAAAATTTCGGGCCGAACGCGACCCGTCGCCGACGCTTGCGAACAAACGCCGACGGCAAGAAGTCGAAAGAAAAGACGAAACGCGACGACGAACGGACGAGAACCCGTCCGCCGCCGCGACGTCTTGATTTAACAAGGAAATAACGTTAAAAACCGAACGACGAACGTCAAACGGTCGGGAGTTCGAAGCCCTTGCGTTGTTCGCGACCGAAGAAGGACGCGGCTTGGTCGTTGCCGACGATTTGTTCTTTCACCGGATCCCATTCGACGACGGTGTTCAAGCGGGCCGCGATACCGCAGAGGTGGCAGCAGTGCAACGCTTGGACGTGCGACCAAACGTCGGAAACCGGTTTGCCGCCTTCGCGAATGCAGCGGATGAAGTTTTGCTTGTGCCCTTCGAACGGTTTGCCGTTGTAAAGCGCGTCGAAGTCGGCTTGTTTGAACGTGTCCGGCTTGAGTTCTTCGATGACCTTGCCCTTGCAACGCCCGCGGCTGACGTGGAAGCGACCTTTCGTTCCTTCGAAGAGGAGACCGTTGCCGTCCTTCGACTTGCTGACGACGCGCATTTCCGTGCCGTTCGAGAGTTGAACGCCGATATCGAAATCGTGGCTCGTGTTGTAACGGTTGTTGACGGTCGGGTACCCGTTTTTGAACGGAACCGGGTGTTTCGCGTTCGTGCCGTCGACCTTGAGCGGGCCGGTTCCGGCTTTGTCGAGGCCGAGCGCCCAGAACGCGCTGTCGATGTGGTGGGCGCCCCAGTCGGTGAATTTACCGCCGGAGTATTCGTACCACCAACGGAATTCGTAGTGGCAACGGGTGCGACCGAAGCGGTTGTCGTTGTTATTTTTGTTGAGGAAGTCGCCGTCGCCGAGGAATTCCGTATACGGCGCTTGACCGAGGTACATGTTCCAGTCGAAGTTGGCGGGCGGGGCCATTTGCGGAATGTCCGTGTCGCCGGAGGTCGGGGAACCGTCGATGTGGCAGATCACCTTCTTGACGTCGCCGATCATACCGGAGCGAACGATGAGGGCGGCCAACGCGAATTGGTCGTGTTGCGAGCGTTGTTGCGTCCCGACTTGGAACGTTTTGCCGTATTTTTCGACCGCTTTGCGAATGAGGAGGTTTTCTTCGAGCGTCAGCGTGAGCGGTTTTTGGCAGAAAACGTGTTTGCCCGCTTGAAGCGCTTCGATCGCGATCTTGACGTGCCAATGGTCCGGCGTAACGACCGTAACGACGTCGATATCGTCGCGTTCGAGCAATTTGCGGTAATCTTTATAGACGTCCGGCGTAATCGTTTGGCCTTTGTCGTCTTTCTTGCCGATACCGGAGCGAATCGTGCGCCCGATCCCGTAGTCTTCGTCGAGGTCGCAGATGGCGACGATATCGCAAAGGCCGTTGAAGCCGTGCGCGTCGCCGCGCCCCATCGAGCCGACGCCGATGCAACCCATGCGGAGACGGTCGCTCGGAGCTTGCGCCCAAACCGGCTTGATCGTTTCGGTCCAAGGAATCGCGGTCGCGGCGGCGGCCAAAGCGGAGGATTTCAGAAAGTCGCGGCGATTGAGATTGCGCATCGTTTCGTTCCTTTTGTCGTTTATTAATAGATAGGGCGAATTTCGACGGAAATTGACGAAAAACGTTCGACGCCACAATCCGAGCGTCGCGGCTAAAACCGTCGTCAATATTGTTATAATCGACGGTCGAGGCGGCGTCAATGAGTTTTTTGCAAATTTAAGCAAAATTTGAACGCGCGCTTCGTTAAACTGCGCAAGATAGGAGGTTTGATAGGAATGTCGTTTGCGTTAAGAAAAGAAAAATCGATGGAAAAGGTTGAAAAATGAAGAAAAAGGAAAATTTTTTGACGGGCTCCCCTTGCCGAAGGGAAGAAGGGGGATATAATGAAAACCGACGTCCGAAGCGTTTAGTAACCATACAACCCTTTCCGAGGCAGAAAGCAAGCGACGAATGATGAGCGGAGCTTGCGGTTCCCCTCCGAGGTTTCGCGCGACGTCGCGAGAGTCGAGCGAAAAGGCGCAAAAGCGTTTTTCGTTCGATTTTGTTGAAATTTTTCGCCGGTTAAAGCGAGCGAGCGTCGGGGTGGGACCCGAGCGACTCGAGCGCGGCGCGGGCGAAAAATCGACGTCGGAACGCAGGACGGTAAGTTTCCGTAAAAAGAACCCGCCGGAGCGTCGAAAAAACGAATTTTGAAGTTGGAAACGCCTTTTGGCGCGTTGAAACTTGATTTTTCGAAAACTTTTGAAAAAAACGACGAATTGGGGTCGGCGCGTTCGACTTTACGACGTCTTCCCGTTTAGGAAATTAAAGAGGAATAACAATGTCTCGAGTTTGTGAAATTTGCGGTAAAGGCAAAATCGTCGGTAATCACATCACCACCCGCGGTCGCGCGAAGCGCCTCAAGGGGGTTGGTACGAAAGTTACCGGGATCACCTCCCGCGACTTCAAACCGAACCTTCAAAACGTTCGCGTTACGACCCCGAACGGCGGTTCGAAAACGATGCGCGTTTGCACCCAATGCCTCCGTTGCGACGCCGTCGTCAAACGCGTCGCGCAAAAACCGTTCCGTATGGCCGCCGAAAAGTAGTTTTCGCGTCCGCGAACGTTCGCGAAATCGGCGTTTTTTAACGTTTGTCGTCAAGTAAAACGAAAAACGTTAAATTTGTCGTTTTGCGTTTGAAAAAGAAAGTCGTCGAAAGGCGGCTTTCTTTTTTTTCTTGAGCGTCGCGGCAAAACGGCGTTCGAGCTTTGCGCAAAAAACGCCCCGTTTGAACGCCGAAAGAGGCGCGAACGGAGCGTTTTATCGTTGAGGCTCGATAAAGAGCGTTAAAATGGGCGGTTTGCGCTATTTAACGGCGACTCCGCGATACTCGAAGAGCCCGAACCAGCGTCGGCTCTTTTCGCCGAGCAACCGAACGGAGAGCGTCGCCGTTTTCGCGTCGTCGCTCGTTTCTTTGAGGAGCGCGTTCGGAACGGTTAGCTTAAAGACGCCGAAAAAGTCCGGGCCGGGACGCTCGACGCGGAGAAGCTCGAACGAAAGCGCGGCGCCGGTTTCGGCGTTCTTCCAATCGCAAGTCGTTCCGACGGCGGCGTTTTCGTCGTCGGGAAGATCGAAGCGAACGACCGCTCGATTGTCGACGAAGAACTCGAATCCGTCGGTTTTCGCTTCCGACCAATAGCCGAGCGCGCCGACGAACGCGAACGTCGTCGAGCCGTTCGGGTCGAGCGCCGCGCGGTCGAGCGGTTTCGTCGTCCAGTCGAGCCGGTTTTCGAGCGAATCTTGACGGCAAACGCGCATCGGCGCCGCGTCGGAATAGGGCGACGCGTTGATATGCCGCTCGTCCGGTTTCGTCGTCTTCGCGACGCGCCCGAATCCCCAAACGACGCCGTCCGGAACCGCGAACGTCGTAAAGTTGGCGTCGGCGGTTTTCGTTTTCGGGTCGAACGCCGGACTCGCGACGTATCCGAGAAGCGCGTCGAGGAGGGCGAGCGCTTCCGGCGCGTCGGCTTGCGTTAAGTCGAGCGCGAAGGAGCCGAGAACTTTCGACTCGCCGACGCAAGTTTGCGCCAAGTAAAGGTAATAAGAGTCGCGCCCTTCGCCGACCGCCAGCGGCTCGAACGTTCCGAAGAACGGTTTCGAACGGAAATCAAGCGCGCCAACGCGAATCAAACGGAACCAAAGCTCGTCCATCCAAGGCGCGTTCGGGAAGTCGCCGAAGGCCGGGGAGTCGGCGAACGCCGTTCCGATTTGCGTTCCGATCGACCACCAACCGAGCGAAACGTTCGGCGTTTCGGAAGCTGGGGAAATGGCGAAGACTTTACGGCCCGCCGCGACCGCGTCGAAGAACGCCGGTTCGTCCGGGGCGACGATCCAAATTTCGCCGTCGTCGGCTTGAGCGGCGTTTTCGTCGTCGCCGGTCGGTTCCGGAATCCGTTTGACGTCGTCGAAAATCGCCGCGAACGCGTCGAACCAAAGATCGGAGACGGCGAAACCTTTCAGGGACGGTTTTTCGCGCTTCGGGAAAATCCAATAATCCCAAGCGTTGACGAATTTCGTTCCGCGAATCGAAACGGAAAATTCGAGCGCGACCGGTTTCGAAACGGCGTCGGCGGCGAGTTCGATTTTCGACGTCGCGAGAAGTCCGGCAAAACCGGCGGCGACCTCTTCGAACGGAACGGAACCGGACGCGACGACCGTTTTCGCGTCGTCTTTCGCGCTCAATTTCCAGTCGAGCGTTCCGGCGGGAATCGGCGCCGCGTCGTAATGCGAAATTCGGAACTCGGCGTCGAACGCGGTTCCGGCGACGAGAATCGGCGCGTCGAGGCTCGTCGTCAACAGAAGCGCGGTCGGGCCGTTGAAACGGTAAAAATCGCGCGGCGCGACGCCGTTCGGGCGCGGTTCCCAAAACGGATTCAAATATCCTTGCGCCGCGACGCAATCCCCCTGCGGAATCGACGCGTCGACGAGCGACCAAAAGTGATAACCGTCGCAAGCCGGGTCGAGGCGCGCCGCTTCGAGCCCGCGTTTTTGATAAATCCCTTGCAAACGTTCCGACGCGGCGACGCAAGCGGCGCCCCAATCGACGTTTAGACCGAGTTTATTTAGCGTTTGCGTCCATTGTTCGACGCTAACAGGCGACTGCCGAATCCCGGTGAAGCGCGGTTCGTAACGCGGGTCCATTTTGATCGCCAAATTCAAATATTCGTGCGCGACGAACGGGCGTTCGATATTGTCGTGCGCGCCGACCGGCCAAGGATTGATGATCGAACCGGTTTTGCCGCCGGTCGCGAAGTCGGCGACGCCGTCCGGATTCTTGCCGCCGTCTTGGTGAATCGTCAAACGGTCGGGGTCGTAACGCTTAATCCAAGCCGCCATTTCGCGGTCGAGCGGGGCGCCGAGGTAGCCTTCGTTCCCGAAAGAATAGGTCGCGAAGGAGACGTAACGGCGATTCGTCCGGAAAAGTTCGTAAAGGTCGCGCTTCGGGTCGAACGGGAACGGCTCGGTCGGAACGTCGTGATAATACGGGAGTTCCGGCTGCAGGAGGAGCCCTTTTTCGTCCGCCGCTTCGAAGTATTCCGGGAAGGGAGAATGCGTGTGGAAGCGCGCGTAATTGAACCCGGCCTCCTTGTAAATCGACATATGCTCCTTAAAACGCTCGCGGTCTGCGGGCTCGATCAGGTTGATTTGGTCGTAATTGTGGTCGCCGCAACCGCGGAAGAAGTAAGGTTTGCCGTTTAGGTAAAATTGACGGCCGACGACTTTCAGCTCGCGAACGCCGAACCGCTCCGACCAACCGTGCAGCGGCTTGCCGGTCGCGTCTTTAACGACGACGTCGGCGACGTAAAGAACCGGCGTTTCCGGCGTCCAAAGTTCGCAATTTTCGATCTTAACGTCCAAAACGACCGGGCGCCAAGTTCCGTCGGCGGCGCGGTAACGGGAGTAGCCGGGCGCTTGGGCGCGACCGACGACTTGCCCGGAGAGCGTTTTGATTTCGACTTCGACCGAACCGGCGCCGCGTTTCGAGTCGGCGGTCGTCAACTCGGCGGCGTTCGGGCGTTCGACCGGGCGGAGCGCGAGGAGTTCGCGGTCGGCGGGGGAAAGTTCGTCGTCGAATTTCGGGGCGGCGTTCCCGTTTTTGTCGATTTCTTTGACGAAAACTTGAACTTGCGCCGTTTTCTTTTCAATATCGCCGCGAACCCAAACGTCGTCGACGTAAACGCTGGGCGTCGCTTCCAATTCGACGTCGCGATAAAAGCCGCCGAAGTGGTGGTTGACGCCCCAAAGTCCCATTCGGGACGGAACGTCGTTTCGCACTTGCGCGACGATTTCCGCCGTCTCGCCCGGCTTGACGAACGGGGTTATGTCGAATTTGCGGGCGCCGCAGTAAGTATCGACTTGCGCCGCGCGTTGACCGTTCACCCAAATTTGCGCCGTCGAGCGAACGCCGCCGACTTTCAGCCAAACGCGCTTGCCGTCCCAACGCTCCGGAATTTCGACCGTTTTGCGGTAAAGCGCCGGGCCGACGTAAACGTGTTTCAAGTCCCAATCGCCGCAGTCCCAAGGACAGTCCCAAGTAACGCCTGGGCCGGGCTCGCCGACGCCTTGAACCTCCCAAATCCCGGGAACTTGGATTTTGCGCGCGCCCGACCAGTCCATCGGGAACGAACCCCAAATCCCTTCGCCGACGCTCAACCGGAAACGCCGGGCGTCTTGCAGGAAGTCCCATTCGCCGGAAAGCGAGACGACGTCGGCGAGCGGCGAACGAACGACCGGGTTGACGACCGCGAACGACGGCGGCGCGCCCCAATCTTTAGCGAAAATCGCGTTTCGACCGACGGCGAACGCGGAGGCCGCGACGGCGAGCGCCGCGAGGAAAAGCGTCGATTTTTTCATTTCGAACGGCTCCTTCGAAGAACGTATTAATAATTATTGACAAAATCCGCGAAAAACGACGCTCGTTCGTCGCGGCGACTTTGGCGACGGCGAGCGCGAAAGCCGACGGAGGAACTCGTCGTTTCTCGTTAAGTCGTTATTATCGACATTGTCGCGGGAAAGTCAACGAAAAAAAGAATTTTTCTTATCGCGAGCAAACGGCGAGCGTTAGTTCGTTAAATCGAGGTTCAGCGGTTCCGCGTTCTTTCGAACGTCGACGCTCAAACCGGACGAAGCCGGATCGGCGTACTGTTCCGGAAAAACGTTTTTCGCGCGCATCGTTACGATCGAGTCGCCGGTTTGCTCGATTTTTAGAACGGAAATCGAGTATTCGCCGACGACGCAGCCGGGATCGGAGCCGGTCGAGACGGCGAAACGACCGTTTGCGTCGGTCGTTCCCGCGGCGTCGCGACCGACTTCGCGATCTTTCGGCGTTAAGCAAACGGTCGCGCCTTCGACCGCTTCGCCGTCGAGCGTTAGAACGCCTTCGAGCGGAACGAACGTCGGGCCGGAACAACCGACCGCCGCGAAAGGAAGGAGGAGAAAAAGGGAAAAAAACGGGGAAAATAGGACGCGTAACGTCATTGGAGGTCTCGCAAAATTGAGAAAAATGGCGGAAATGGCAAAATTAGGGAAACGCGAAAGGCGCGTTTTACTCGACGACGAAATCGTAAGCGGGCGCGTCCGCCGTCGGCGTTACCTCGACGGTCAAGGGCGAATCGATCGGACGACAGTATGGAATCAGCGTTTCTTCGCCGTCGACGATTTTCGAAAGCGCGACGCGGTACGAGCCGACGGGCGCGCCGTCGACGTCGCCGGTTTGAATTTTGTATCGTCCGGACGCGTCCGAAACGGCGGTCGACTCCGCGTCGAAGTCGGGCGGCGCGACGACCGGCTTGAAGTAAACTTTGACGCCGGCGAGCGGTTCGCCGTTTTGCGTAATCGTTCCTTGGACCGGAACGAGGTTTTGCGAGGCGCCGCCGCAACCGGTCGCGCCGAGAACGGCGAAAACGACGTGCGCGGCGATGAAAAGGGCTAAACGTTTCATCGTAGTTTTCCGTTGATTAAGCGGGAAAGTCTCGCTCGTCGCCGACGTTAAGTCGACGACGGCGCGGTCGGGTAAAGCGTTACGGTATCGCGACTTCTTGACGGTCGCGACGGTCGCCTAAGTATTGGTAAGTCTTCATATCGATCGTTTCCGAGAAGTAACGGACGGAACCGTCGCCCATAAGGAAGTTGGCGCCGCCGGGGTGGCAAGACTTGTAACCGTAAGCGGCGGCGTAGCTGAAGCGGCTCGAGCAGCTTTGGTCGCAATTTCCGGACGTTCCGCCGTATTCGGTTTGTTCGTAGCTGCGGTGGTTGATCGGAATCGAGGTGTACGTGAAGCCGTCCGGGTCGTTCCAAACCCAACCGCTGAGCGCGTAACCGGTGTATTCGGGGCGGATTTCGCCGAAGAAAATCGTCGAGCTGAGCCCGTCCAAAATTTCGCCGATATCGAACTGCTGACCGCGAATCGCGAACGGGCCCGCCGGTTGCGTTTCCAAGTCGGTCCATTCGGACGTGTAATTTTCGTACCAAGTGATCGAGGACGGGCAAGCGGGCTGCGCGAGACCGGGCCAACGCGTCGGGCCGGCGCTGGCGGCGTAGTTGGCGGCGTAATATTCCGGCCAACCGGCGCCGATCGACAAAGGCGACGACGCGAAACCGTCGGACGGACAGGAAAAGGTCGCGATTCGGGTTTGAGCGATCCACTTGCCGGACGAATCTTTCGCGGAGTGGACGCCGTGCATTTCTTGCCCGCCGGACGTCGTCCAAGCGTCGGGGTCTTCCGCTTTGGAAACGAACTTTTGCGCTAAAATTTCATAAATCGCCTGTTGTTCGATATAAGGCAGGAGGCGAACGACGCAGCTTCCGAAGTCGTAATTAACGCCGTCGCGCATTTGACCGGGCGGGAAATATTCGGCGCCGTCGTAGTAATTTTGCAACGCCAATCCGATTTGCTTCATATTATTCGAGCATTGCATACGTCGGGCGGCTTCGCGCGCCGCTTGAACCGCCGGAAGCAAAAGCCCGATCAAAATTCCGATAATCGCGATAACGACGAGCAGCTCGACCAGCGTAAAACCCGCGTGTTGTTTCTTCATCGTGTGTTCTCCTAAAAATATCGTCGACGACGTAATTTAGCGGAGCGGCGTAAATTAGCGAATTTGGCGAAAAACGAAACGCCGCGTCCCGTCGTCCGGAACCGTTAAGGAAAGAGCGAGAAATAAAGGATAGGTAAACGGCGGCGAAAAAAAGTTTACAGCGAGACGGGTTTTCCGTCGTCCATCGAACAAAGCGCGCGAAAAATGTCGACGTCGATCGTTTCCGAAAGGAAAGCGACGCTTCCGTCGGCGCGCAACGCGTTGCACCCGGCGGCGTGGCGCGAGTCGAGAACGGTGTTGAGCGCGTAGGCCATTCCGCATTTTTCGCCGTTCGGGCCTTGGCCGCTCGGCTCGGTCGGGTGCGCGCCTTTGTAGTTCGGCGGCCAATGGACGACCGTCAGTCCGGAGCCGTAAAAACCGGTCGACTCGTTCGCGACGGAGCGGAGGTCGCGGAACGTCCAAGGTTGGTTCAAACCGGCCCAGGCGCCTTCGTAATTGGCGGAGTAAGGCTGCCCGTAGTCGTTGACGCCCGACTGTTCGCCGACGACGAACGTGTTCGACGTTCCGTCGGTAATCGCGCTAAAAGTTCGCGACGCGTTGTAAGTAAGGACGCCGTTCCCCGCCGCGACGCCGTGTTGCGTGCGACGAATCATTTCGGCGCGACCGGCCGGGTCGGGAGACGCGCCCGCGATTCCGGCGTAATTGGCGATTTGCGAGTCGATCATATCGAACCAGTTGCGCGCCTGCGCTTGTTTCAGCGTTTTTTTCCAGTACGCGCTCGGGCAAACGTACATGTCGACAACCAGCAAACGAAGGAATTCGTTGTTCGCGAAACCGGGCGAAATCGCGGCGGAGTCGACGACGTAACCGTCTTCGCGCAGTTGAGAAAAGACGTTCGTTTGTTCGGCGAAAGGAAGAATCGTCAGCCGCCAGTTGCGTCCGGAAAGAGTGCGCCAGTTCCCGTAACCGCCGGCGATCGAACCGATCGGGAACGCGAGATTGACGTCGTGATAATTTTGAAGGGCCAAGCCCATTTGCTTGAGATTGTTCGTGCATTGCATCCGACGCGCCGCCTCGCGCGCCGCTTGAACGGCCGGAAGAAGAAGACCGATCAAGACTCCGATGATAGCGACGACGACTAACAGCTCGACGAGGGTGAAACCGAGACGGCGCAGTTTGCCCCCCCCCCCCATTTTAACATATGTGTATTGCGCATAACGAC
>JAFSFF010000097.1 GCA_017435375.1 Thermoguttaceae bacterium | reverse complement strand
TCGTCCAACTTGACCATCGCTTTTTTCCACGATTTCGTGCAACCGACGCCCTTGCGAGTGCGGCGTTTTTTACCTTGACGGTTTTGCGTGCTGACGGCGACGACTTTGACGTCGTAAAGAGCTTCGATCGCGTCTTTAATGTCGAGCTTCGAGGCCAACTTGTTGACTTCGAACGTGTAGGTGTTGCGCGTAGCCGAGACGTGGAAGGCTTTTTCGGTAACGATCGGGCGAATAATGACCTGATACGGCTCGAGAACGAGTTTGGTATCGGTAACGTCTTTGCATTGAGGCATTGTCTTATTCCTTATATTTCTGGTTCGTTCAATTCCTGACGTCCAACCTAGCTAAGCTCAGGCTTCGACGCGGGTTTTAACGAACGCATCCATCGCCGATTTCGTAACCAAAAGTTGTTTCGGACGAAGAATTTCGTAGGCGTTCAAGTCGGAAACGGGAAGAATTTTCGCCGTCGGAATATTGCGAACGCTGAGGTACATATTCGCGTCGTATTTGTCGACGACGACGAGAACCGTCTTTTCGATCGCGAGTTTGCCGAGGACTTCGGCGACGACTTTCGTTTTCGGAGCTTCGACTTGGAGAACGTCGATGACCTTAACGAATTCGGCGCGAACTTTTTCAGCCATCGCCATACGGGTCGCCATTTTCAGCGCCTTGCGCGGGAGACGATACGACCAATCTTTCGGGGTCTTGGCGAAGATATGACCGCCGCCGCGACGAACGCCGCTGCGCTTATGACCGGCGCGAGCGTTCCCCGTGCCCTTTTGACGGTACATCTTTTTGCGGGAACCGGAAACTTCGGAACGAGTCTTCGTTTTCACGGAACCTTGACGAAGGTTCGCTTGATACATCACGACGGCGTCGTGAAGCAACTGTTTGCTGACCTTCGGCGCCATCGCGTCGAGATCGAGTTCATAGGACCCGACTTGGGCGCCGGTCTTGTCGTAAATCGGTAAGTTAGTCATTTTAACTCAATATTCAAATTAAATATTTATTTTCTTATTTGCGTTTACGTCGTCCGAAAATCAGGCGAGGCGCCATTTGTTGTGCTTCGGAGCCGGCAATTTGTTGGTCGGACGAATCGCGACGTAAGAGCCGATCGGGCCCGGGACGGCGCCGCGAATGACGAGCAAATTATTTTCTTTATCGACAACGACAACCTTTTGATTGCGAACCGTGCACTTGGCGTTGCCATAGTGCCCCGGCATACGCTTCCCTTTCGGGGTGCGGCTCGGGTAGGCGCTGCAACCGGTCGAACCGAGGTGACGGTGGCATTTCTTAACGCCGTGCGTCGCGCGTTGACCGCTGAAATTGTGGCGTTTCATAGCCCCGGCGTAACCGCGACCTTTGCTGCGAGCCGTAACGTCGACCGCGACGACGTCGTTGAAAACTTCGACGTCGTAATTTTGACCGACTTCAAAGCCTTCGACCGGAACGCGGAATTCGCGAATGAAACGTTTCGGTTCGCAGTCCGCTTTCTTCGCGACTTCGACGCCCGCCGCGACGGCCGCCTTTTGGCGTTTGCTGTCGATGTTGGCGACGTGGCCGCGTTCGCTTTTACGAGCGAGACGACGCGGTTTATCTTTGTAACCGAGTTGAACGGCTTCGTAACCGTCGCGTTCCATCGTTTTCACTTGCAGAACGCAGCACGGCCCCGCTTGAATAACGGTAACAGGAATCACTTCTCCCTGTTCGGTGTATAACTGGCTCATACCGAGTTTTTGCCCAAGTAAACCGATACCCATATCTCTTTTTCCTCTATATGTCTATCGCAGACAGATTTTATTTAAGTCGCATTGCGGCCCGTCTATCGTTGGGTGAAGGCCGTTACGACGCTAAGTTTTCAGTGCAGATTAACGAGCGCCCGTCGCTTTGATTTTGATATCGACGCCGGCCGGAAGGTTCAGCTTATTCAGCGCGTCGATCGTCTTCGCAGTCGCTTGAACGATATCGATAACGCGTTTGTGCGTACGAATCTCAAATTGTTGACGGGCTTTTTTGTCAACGTGCGGGCTGGAAAGAACGGTGTATTGTTCGATACGCGTCGGGAGCGGAATCGGGCCCCGAACGATCGAGCCGGTGCGTTTAGCGGTTTCGACGATCTCAAGCGCGCTTTGGTCGAGCGTGGCGTGATCGTAGGCTTCCATACGAATTCTGATAATGGCGTTGTCGGAAGTCGACACTGTAATTCTCCGTTCTTTCCAAACCTGATTGACAAATATCCGGAATCGGCGTCGATATTTCGCGCGGTTTTTGGCGCTAAATCTTATTTTTGACGCGCAATTCGTGTTTTACGCAATTCCCTCGCCGCGTTTACGACTTAGGAAAATCGATTTTGCTCGATAATTTTTTTAATATGTTGCAGTCGCCGACTAATTTAGCCAAACCCGTTGAGCGAAAGGGGCTTTCTCTACTCAAAGAACGTCAATGTGAAACACGCGTTCGCCGAAGTTCAATTTTGAACCGCGGTCGACGTCGCCCTCATGGCGT
>JAFSFF010000096.1 GCA_017435375.1 Thermoguttaceae bacterium | reverse complement strand
CGCCGCCCATTCCTTTCTTCGGAGAGCGTTTGGACGATTAGTTCAGCTTGGTTAGAACGCTAGCTCGACAAGCTAGAGGTCACTGGTTCGAGTCCAGTATCGTCCACTTTCGCAAGCCTTTCGCTAGGCGGCGAGACGTTGTTTCGGTTGGAAACGCAAGTCTTTTCCGAAACGCGCTTAGAAAAACGTTTGGACGATTAGTTC
This sequence comes from Thermoguttaceae bacterium, assembly GCA_017435375.1. Lineage (GTDB taxonomy): Bacteria > Planctomycetota > Planctomycetia > Pirellulales > Thermoguttaceae > RUG369. The sequence goes on along the minus strand of JAFSFF010000096.1, from coordinate 13,451 downwards.
AGCTTGGTTAGAACGCTAGCTCGACAAGCTAGAGGTCACTGGTTCGAGTCCAGTATCGTCCACTTAACGCCGAGAAGTTTCGCGCTTCTCGGCGTTTTTTTGTCGCTTGCGTTTTCGCCGTCCGTTTTTAACGCGTTTCGTCGAAACCGGAAGTCGCGTCGCAAGGGTAAACGAAGTCGAGCGCGCTTAATGTCGCCGCGATTTAAGCCGAATTTCGCAAACGCCGCGCGTTTTTCCTTAAATTTTTCCGACGCGAAACTTTGCGCCGCCGCAAATCCTTTTTGATTTTTTCCCGTCGACCGTCGGCGTCGTTAGGGGCGACTTCCGCTTCGATTCGCGTTGTTCGATTTTTGTTGCCGTTCCCGTCCGTTTTGCCCAAGTTAACGCGGCCTTGCGTCGTTTGAGCGACAACTTGAGCGGTTGAACCTAAGGATTGTCGGAATGAAAATAGTCGTTTTGTGCGAAAATTTGCCGTCGTCGCCGGAATTCGAAGCGGAACACGGTCTTTCGTTTTACGTCGAGACGCCGTCGCGCCGCTTCCTTTTCGACTTTGGCGCGACCTCGGTTTTTTTGCGCAACGCGGAGCGGCTTAACGTCGACGTTTCGACGGTCGACGCGGCGTTTTTGTCGCACGGACACCGCGATCACGGCGGCGGCTTGGCGGCGTTTTTCGAAAAAAACGCGAAAGCGTCCGTTTACGCGTCGGAAAAAGCGTTGCGATCGTATTATTCGTTGCGACCGACCGGCGAATACGCCGATATTGGCGTTCGCGTCGCGCCGGAGTTCGACGCTCGAATCGTTCGGACGCCGACTTCCGCGACGTTTGCGCTCGACGCCGAAACGATTCTTTTTTCCGACGCGGCGCCGGATCCGCCGGAGTTCCGCTCGGAAGGGAACGCGAACCTTTTCGAACGCTTTGCCGCGCCGACGGAACGGGAGCCGAACGGATACGAATATCGGCCCGACCGTTTTTTACACGAACAGCATTTGATCGCGACGACGGAAACCGGGCGCAAAATTCTCTTTGTCGGTTGCGCGCATCGAGGAATCGTCTCGGCGATGACCCGAGCGACGGAGATTTTGGGCGCGGCTCCGGACGTCGCGATCGGCGGCTTTCATCTGTCGATTCCGAGTCGCGGCGTTCCGATTCCGGAAAAAACGCTCGACGCGATCGCCGAGCGTTTGCGTTCTTGGCCGACTCGTTATTTTACCGGGCACTGCAGCGGACGCGTCGCGTTTGAACGAGTTCGTCGAACGTTGGACGATCAAATCGCCTATTTTGCCGCCGGCGACCGTTTGAAATTTTAATCGTTCTCGACAGGTTGGGCGCGACGCCGTTTTTTTTGTTGCGTTTGCGCTCGTTATTGAAAAACGTTCCTTTTGAGGGGCGCCGACGATTAAGTAAAATAACGCTTGGCGCGACTTTCGAAACGTCAAAAACGCAATGTCGGCGCCGCGGCGATAAGCGGTCGTTTGCCGGATTGACGCGAAAAGACGGGGTTCATTCTCCGTTGCAGAGGGCGACGAAACCCGGGGCGAGCAGTTCCGCGCCGTTCGCTAACTCGTTGATTTCCAAGGTTTCTTCGTAATATTCCAAGCCGTGAATCAAGACCGGAATCTCTCGGCCCAAACGCGCTTTCAGGACGCCGTCGCGATGTAAGCGTTGGACGACTCGAACGAGAATATCGTTGAACGCCCCTTCCAACGGCTCGCAGGCCTCCCAATCTTCCTCGTCGATTCCTTGCGACGCAACCCATTGACGGATAAGCTCTTCCGCTTCCGCGTCGCCGCCGTGTTCGCAAAACGCGTCTTCGTCTTGAAGGAACCAAGCGTAATTCCAGCGAGCGTCGTTCGCGTCGCCGTCCGCTTCCTCCAACGCGCTTTCGTATTGGCGCTCCGTGTTGTAACCGATCGTAAGGCGCGGCTTGCACGGGTCGTCTTCGTCTTGCCAAGAGTAAAACGACGCGACGTAAATATCGCTCTCATTCCAACCGCTAATCGCGGCGACCGCTTTTTGATAAATTTGCTCTTCGATTTTGAGCGCGAGCGTTTCCGTATTCATTGTATAACTCCTTGAATAAGACGCGTTGAAGATTTAGAACGACGCGGCGTCGGCGGCCGGTCGTCTTGACGCTAACTATTGTAAATTTAGCGACGTTTGGCGTCAAGATTTTTGGGCGATTTTTGGGCGATTTTGGGGCGACCGGCGCCGTTTTTCGCGGTTGCGACGTTTGTAACGTCGACGGTTGCGAAAGAGACCGCCGCGCTTTGAACGAGAATCGGCGAACGCCGTTTCGTCGACGTTCGCCGAGCGTAAGAGTTGAAATCGCGGCGTTTGAGCGCGAAGCGTCAAACGAGAAAGGGGAAGGACGCCGCGTCGCCCGGATTCCGGAGAAAACGGTCGGCGCGGCTAACCCTTGCGAACGCTTGCGTTAAGCGATCATTCGACCGTAATTTCGACGACCAACGCGGAGTACGACGGCGCTTCGACGACGATCTTGCCGTCGACGATCTTCGCTTCGACCGAGCGCGGAGCGATACGGTCGGCGGCGCCAATGTCGTTGCGTTGACGCAACTTAGCTTTCGCGTCGGCGGCTTCCGGCGAAACGACCGTCGCTTTGACGGCTTTCGCTTTCGCGTCGGCGAGGGCGACGCGGTACTCGACGTCGGTTTCGCGGTTGTTCACGGCCTTGAAATACAACGTTTTACCGTCTTCCGACTTCGTCGCGACGGCGTTGATGACCGGCGTTTTGCCGTTCATGTCGGCGACGTCCGATTTCAGCTCGACGCGGTTCGGTGCGTAGGAGTCGCGCCAAAGTTTCATCACGACGTAGTTCGGCGCCGGGAACCATTGGTCGGCGTCAAAGTTGACGAACGCGTTGTCCCAAGCGTCCGCCGAGACGTGCCGCAGGAAGAGGGCCGGGGCCGCGATTTCCAGCGTGTCGCCGACGCGTTCGAAGCAGTTCAAAATCCCGCCCGCGTGCAGGCCGGTGCGCCAGTCGGTCGATTGCGCGTTCCATTCGGAGTCGAACATCTTAATCGCTTTGTTCGGCGACTTAGCGATCATATCGCGACGCGATTCGAAGAAATATTGGTTTTCCCAAGGATTCTTAACGAAGCCGTTCGGGTCGTCGTAACGGTGCGTCGACAGGTAGTCGAAATACTCTCCGGCGCCGTTCAGAATCGCGGAGTCCCAAGCGTCGCGGTCGCCCATCCAGGAACCGCAAGCAATCACCTTGACGTTCGGGTCGATCGCCTTCCAACGCGGGACGAGTTCCTTGATGATCGAAATGTAGCGCTCCGCCGGGGTGTCGGAGCCGCGAACTTCGTTGTCGATTTCCCAATATTTGACGCCGTAAGGCTCCGGATGACCGTTCTTAGCGCGGACGGCGCCCCATTTCGACGTCGCCGGGCCGTTGCAGTATTCGAACCAGTCGACCGCCTCTTGAATCCAGTCGACGCCGTTCACCGACGGGCCGACCGCGTCCGTCCATTGCTTCGTGCCGACGTTGACGACCATAATCGGTTCCGCGCCGACTTCGCGACAGAAAGTAATAAACTCGTCGAGCCCGAACGAATTGACGTCGACGTCGTTCCAAAGTTCAAGCGGATACGACACGCGGTCGTCTTGCGGGCCGATCCCCGATTTCCAGCGGTACGCCGACGCGTAACAGCCGCCCGGCCAACGGATTAGCTTCGGTTGGATTTCCTTAATCGCTTGGAGCAAGTCGGGGCGGAAGCCTTTCGAATTTTCGGCCCAAGAGCGGGGGAAAACCGAGATTTGGTCGACGTCGAGCGACGCGCCGTCGTTCGGAGCGAGTACTAGGCTGATCGAGCCGCCGGGGGTCGTCATCGACGCTTTGAATTCGCCGGAAAACTTGACCCAGCCGTCCTTGGCGTCGACGGCGAACTCTTGGGCGGCGTCGAGAGTAAACGGGGAACCGCCGTCCGCGACGACCGCGGAGAGGAATTGCGCTTTCCCGGCGCCGCGAGCCCAGAAGGAATAGTCGTAAGTTTCGCCTTTTTGGAACGCGAAATTCCGTTGCGAAATCGAGCCCGCCCCGTTGAAACGGACGTACTTCGCGCTGTTGCGCGCGTCGCCGGTTTTGCGCTCGGCGTCGCCTTCGACCTTCCAGAAGCGGACGTCGACTTTGGCGTTTTTGAGCGCGACCGGTTTTTCGGAAGTCGAGTCGTACAACGTTTTACGGTTCATGTCGCGAACCAAAACCGTCCCGAACTCGGCGCGAGTCCCCCAAGTCCCGACGCCGACGCAACCCGATTTCGGCGCGTCGTCGGCGAAGTCGGCGACTTCGAGAACTAACTCTTGGTCCATAAAGACTTTAATGTTCGCTCCGACGACTTGAACGCGGAAGTCGTAAATCCGCCCGTTTTCAATCGCCGGGAACGGTTTGCGTTCGCCGACGAGAACGCGGCGACCGTTCGTCGCGGGCGTCTGTTTTTCAATCGCGATGAACTTGTTTTCCCAACCGCCGACGTTGACCCAGTAATAGCTCGACTGATCCGGCGCGGCGCGGAACATGATGAGGAAGCCTTCGGAACCGTCGATTTTTTTGGCGGTTACGCGAATATCGTAATCGGTCCAAGGCGCGTCGCCTTGCAGTTCGGCGCCGAGGAGAAGGCGGCGGTCGTTCGCGCGGGAGTCCTGCTTGATAACGCCGTCGGCCCAGCTCCAGCTTTGGTCGGTTCCGGCCTCGAGGGAGCGGTTCCAAACGAGTTCGCCCCAAAGCCCGCCGTTGCAGGAGTTGTAAATGTGTTCGAGGAAGTGCGAGTAAACTTTTTCGTCGATTTTATTGACGACGTTTTGCGAAACGATCGTCGCGTCGACCGGGTCGGCGGCGAAGAGGGACGGCGCCCCCAACGAAGCGGCGGCGAGGGCGAGCGCGGCGCCCGACGTTTTGAGCGAGTTGAACGGTCGTCCGAAAACGAACGAACGAAGCGAAGGTCGCGACATAAAAATCTCCCGCGTCCGACGAGCGGCTGACTCGGCGGAACGTTGCGTTAAAATAAGAAGACTTTGCGAAAAATGCCGAACGAGCGGCCGTTCCAACGACGGAACGTTTTAATCTTAACAAAAGCGACGTCGATTTTCAAGCGGCGCGCGGCGCAATTTTTCGAAAATTAACGTTTTTTTTCGACCGGCGCGACCGACTTCGGCGAAACGAGCGGGGCGGGAAACGGCGGAAAAGAGAAAAATCGTCGAAAAATCGGAACGCGCCGAATAAAACGTCTCGACGCCGGGAAATTTTGGGGTAAAATAGTTTAATATGCGCCCATTTTTTCGCTTTTCTCGCCCGACTTTGCCTGTCGCGCCGGTTTTAGCGGCAAGTCGACGGCAAGCGACGCAAAGGGAAGGGGAAAGGGCGGCGGAATCGTCCCCGACAGAAGCGAAAAACGGGCCCTATAGTAATAAGGACAAAATCGCGTTCGGCTTTTTTGCGTCGGCGCGCTTTAAATGACGGTATTTTAACGGATTGCGAGCGAAGAAAGGCGAGACGGCCCGCGTTCGACGGCGAAAACGTCGGAGAGCGGGAAATCGGCTCGACGCTTAACGCTCGACGGCGCCTCGAACGACGCCGCGTTTTTCGGTCGACGCAAGTCGGCTTGTTAGAAAGGTTACGCAATGTACGATAAATGGCTTTCCGATCGTTCGCGCAAGTTCGATTCGTCCGGCATCCGCAAGGTCTTCGACCTCGGCGCCAAGCTGGAAAACCCGATCAACCTCTCCATCGGCCAACCGGACTTCGATATGCCGCAACCGTCGAAAGACGCCGCGATCGAAGCGATCGTCGCCGGGAAGAGCGGTTACACGCCGACGCAAGGCGTTAAACCGTTGATCGACCGCCTCCAAGCGAACGTCGACGCCGAATATAACGACCCGAACCGCAAGGTTTTCGTTACCAGCGGGACGAGCGGCGGGCTCCTCTTGGCCGCGTTGTCGTTCGTCAACCCCGGCGACGAAGTGATCCTCTTCGACCCGTATTTCGTTATGTACGAGTCGCTGGTGAAGATGGTCGGCGCGACGCCGGTTTGCATCGACACGTACCCGGACTTCAAGTACGACCTCGACAAAGTCGCCGCCGCGATCACGCCGAAAACGAAGATGATCATCTTCAACTCCCCGGCGAACCCGACCGGCGTCGTCGCGACCCGCGAAGAAGTCGAAGGTATCGCTAAGTTGGCCGCCGACAACGAGATTCTTCTCGTCAGCGACGAAATTTACCGCTGTTTCTCGCACGGCGCGTTCACGTCTCCGGCGCAATTCAACCCGCACACGCTCGTTTTGGACGGTTTCAGCAAGTCGCACGGGATGCCCGGTTGGCGCGTCGGTTTCGCGCACGGCCCGGCCGAACTGATTCAAACGATGTTGAAGTTCCAACAATACACGTTCGTCTGCGCGCCGCACGCCGCTCAATGGGCCGCGTTAAAGTCGCTCGACGTCGATATTTCGGAACACGTCGAAACGTTCCGCCGCAAGCGCGATATGCTGATCGAAGGCCTCTCCGACCTTTACGACCTCGGCAATCCGGTCGGCGCGTTCTATATGTTCCCGAAAGCGCCTTGGGGAACCGCTTCCGAGTTCGTCGAAAAGGCGATTACGAAGTACAAGACGCTGATCATTCCGGGGAACGTTTTCAGCCGTCGCGACGAATGCTTCCGCTTGTCTTACGCCGCGAGCGTCGAGACGATCGAACGCGGTATCGACGCGTTGCGCAAGTTGGCGAAAGACCCGAACTGACGCTTTTCGACGTCAAAACAACGAAACGAACGCGGAATCCGGCCGGCGTTAACGCGTTAAACGACGGCGTTTAAGAACGGCGTCCGATCGGTTTCGCGTTTCGACGTTTTGAAATTTTTCGACGCGCTTTTTCAGCTCGGCGGTCTCGGCGACTTCCGAGCGGTTCGGCGTTTCTTGCGGCGATTTCGAAAAGCGCGTCTTCACCGGCGATAACCTTAGAGGAGACTCGAACGATGCGAAAAGAACGAAATGAGAAACGACGAGCGCGGAGTCGACGAGCGGCGATAAGTCTTTTAAGCGCGGCGCTTGCGTTGAGCGTCGGGACGGCGTTCGCGGCGGCGCCGTCGTCGACGTTGGTCGGCGATTGGCGGGTCGAAACGGAAGTCGCTCCCGGAAAGGCGGTCGCTTTCGACGTCGCGCCGACGGCTTGGAAGACGGTCGTCGACGAGAAATACGACGCCTTGCCGACGTTCAATCCGAGCGCCGCCAATTGGGCGCGGGGTCAAGTTTTGAACGCCGTCGACGCTTGCGAGTGCGCCGTCGCGTTCGCGCTCGACCCGGCTTCGGTCGTCGTTAAGTTGGCGGCGACCGGCGAAACGCTGGAGCGCGGGAAAGATTATCAGTTCGACGACGCTTGGTCGGCGCTCGGGCGGCTCGACGGCGGGAAGATTGACGCAAACGCCGCCGTTTTAATCAGTTACCGTTGCGTCGAGTCGCGAATCGACTCGCTTGTTTTGAACGCCGACGGCTCGACGGAAGTGTTGCAAGGCGAACCGCGCGTCCTTTCGCCGCAACCGCCGACTTTAAAAGCCGGGCAGAAGCGGCTCGTCAATATTTACGCCACCGGGCAAATCGCTAAATTGAGCGACGCCAACGTTTTCCCGATCGACGAAGCGTTCGCGGAAGCGAACCCGGGCGACGTCGACGCGTTTGTTTCCGGCGTCGCTTCCTTTAACGCCGACCCGGCGAACGGCGTTCCGTCGGTTCCGAGCGTCTCCGACGTCGGCGCGGCGAAGCGTTATCTCCCGAAAACTTGGGCGAAACTGACGTCCGGCGAAGAACTCCGCATTCTCGCTTGGGGCGACAGCGTTACCGCCTGCGGATACATTCCGGACGAATGCCGTTGGCAAATTCGGTTCGTCGAGCGACTCCGCAAACTCTTCCCGCAAGCGAAGATAACGCTTCTCACCGAGGCCTGGGGCGGGCGCAGCAGCGACTCGTACCGCAACGAACCGCCGGGGAGCGCGAAGAATTACGCCGAAAAGGTTTTGGCGCTCAAGCCGGACTTGATTATTTCCGAGTTTGTCAACGACGCGTATATGAACGAGGAGACGGTCGCGCGGCGATACGGCGAAATGCGCCAAGACTTCGAAAATATCGGCGCCGAGTGGGTGATTATGGGGCCGCATTACGTCCGCCCGGACTGGATGGGGCTGACGTCGGAACGCAACTGCGACGACGACCCGCGCCAACTGACCCGCGGACTGCGCAACTTCTGCGCCGACAACGAGATACCGTTCGCCGACGCGCCGACTCTTTACGGCAAACTGCATCGCGCGGGCGTCCCGTATTTGACGCTGATGACGAACAACATCAATCACCCGGACGCGTTCGGAATGGAACTGTTCGCGATCGCCGCCGCGCGACTTTTTGAAGTCGGCGAAACGGCGGAAGCGTCGGAAACAAAGTAACGGCGCGACGTTAACGCAAGCGGCGACGACGGTTTACAGCGCGTCGCTTGATTGTCGAGAAAACGAAAAAAGCGAGTCGGCGGCGAAGGTCGGCTCGCTTTTTTGTTGTCGCCGGGGCGCGGTTGGGCGGCGGCGTCCGAACGGCGTTGGGGCCGATACGTCGTTTACGGCGGACGTTACTTGGCGACGGAAGCGGCGGGCGACGCTTTTGCCGCCGTCAAGCGTTCGAAACCGCGTCGGCGACCCAAGAAGTAACCGGCAAAGAGGACGATTCCGGCGACCGTCCAAGAAAGCGGGTACGAGCCGAAAATCGTTTCGAGCGACGGACGCGTCGGAAAAACGAACATAATCCAAACAACGCGCAAAACGCAGACGCTGAAGAAAATCGCCAGCGTCGGGAAAAGTGAGTAACCCAAGCCGCGCAAGGCGTTGCCGCAAACGTCCATCGCGCCGCAGAGGATGTACGTCGACGCGAGAATAACGACGCGAATTTCTCCGGCGCGAATCGCCGCTTCGTCCGGAGTGAAAATTCCCAGCAGCTCGCGACGGAAGAGGAGCGCGCCGCCGCCGAGAAGGAGGCAAGCGACGACGTCCAACAAAACGCAAAGCGCGACCGCCCGCTTAACCCGAGAATAGGAACCGGCGCCGACGTTTTGGCTAACCGACGTCGTCGACGCGTTCGCGATCGCGTTTTGTGCGACGAAAATTAACGATTCAAGCTGCAAACCGGCCGCCGCGCCCGCCATCGCCGTCGCGCCGAGCGTGTTGATCGCCCCTTGAACGACGACGTTCGAAAAGCTGAACATCGACCCTTGGATTCCCGCCGGGATTCCAATGTAAAGCAAGGAACCTAAACGGTTTCGGTCGATTCGCAGGTCGCGATAATTAAAGCGGTACGCGGCGTCTAAACGGGCCAAAAAACGGAGCGTCAGAACGCAAGAAACGATCGACGCGACGACCGTCGCGATTCCGACGCCCGCGACGCCCCAACCGAAAAAGACGACGAAAATGAAATTGAGAACGACGTTCAAAATCCCGGCGACCGTCAAATAATAAAGAGGCCGCCGCGCGTCGCCGACCGCTCGTAGAACCGACGCCGCGCAGTTGTAGAGCGCAAGGGCGGGAAAACCGGCGAAATAAATTTGCAGATAGAGCGCCGCTAAATTCAAAACGTCGTCCGGCGTCTCCATCAGCCGCAAAATCGGCGCGGAAAAAACGATTCCGATCGCCGCGAAAAGGAACGACCCGAGCCCGACCGTCGCGAACGACGTTCGAACCGTTTCGCGAAGCGCCGCGTCGTCTTTCGCTCCGTAAAAACGCGAAACCAACACGCCGACGCCGAGCGTCAGCCCGCCGATCAAGCAAACAAGCAACGAAACGAGCGATGCGTTCGAGCCGACCGCCGCCAACGCTTTGTCGCCGACGTAACGCCCGACGACGATCAAGTCCGCCATATTGAACGCGATTTGAAGGACGTTCGATAACGCCAACGGAATCGAAAAGAGAATCAGCTTCGACCAAAGCGGCCCGACGCTCATATCGATTTCGGTCGAGCGCGATTTCGAATGCGCGCCCCAAGGAAAATGAAGATGTAAGTGCGGAAAACGGAAACGATTCGGCGACAAGCGGCGCCTCCTTGCGCGTTGCGAAAAAGACCGCTCGGCGAGTCGACGAAGCGGGAAGGGGAAAAGGTTTGCGGATTTTGACGGCGGTTTGCCGTCAAGGTTGGGAAAAGCGGCGCGAAAAAACGACGCTCGAAAGTCGTTTCGCCAAAAAGGCCGACTTCCGAGCGCCGGAAAACGCGCCGGTTAAACGCCGTCGTTCAATTACTTAACGACGAGGTTGACCATCTTGCCGGGAACGATAATCTTTTTGACGATCGTTTTCCCTTCGACGGCGGCGGCGATCTTCGCGTCGGCCAACGCGGCGGCTTCCATCGCTTGCGCGTCGGCGTCGGCGGCGACTTCGATTCGCGAACGCATTTTGCCGTTAATTTGAACCGGAACGACGACGGCGCTTTCGCGGAGCGCGTTTTCGTCCCAAGTCGGCCAAGGTTCGTACGCTAACGTCGTCGAGGCGCCGAGAAGTTGCCAAAGTTCCTCCGCCAAGTGCGGCGCGAACGGCGAAACAAGAAGAACGAACGTCTTCATCGCCGATTTCGGGCGAACGTCTTGGCGACTGAAGAAGTTGGCGCACTCCATCATACGGGCGATGGCGGTGTTAAAGGACAGCGCCTTAATGTCTTCCGTCGTCGCTTTGATCGTTTTGTGCAGGACGCGGTTTTGCTCTTCGGTCGGTTCGACGTCTTGAACCGCTTCGTGAAGCTCCGTTTTTTCCGGGTCTTGCGAAACGATCATTCGCCAAACGCGGTCGAGGAAGTTGCGGACGCCGCTGACGCCGTCCATATTCCAAGGCTTGACCGCTTCGAGCGGGCCCATAAACATTTCGTACAGGCGAAGCGAGTCGGCGCCGTATTGCGCGACGACGTCGTCCGGGTTGACGACGTTTCCGCGGCTCTTCGACATCTTTTCCGATTTGCCGATAACGACGATCGACGAATCGGACGCGAGGACGTAATTGTCGCCGCTCTTCGCGACGTCTTTTTGCGCCAATTTGACCGCCTTAAGTTCGGAACCGTCCGCTTTAAGCGTCGCGGCGTTCGTCGCTTTGTCGACGTCGACTTCGCGCGCCGAAACCCAAGCGCCGTCCGCGTTTTGGAAAGCGGTATATTCCATTTCGCCGAGAATCATTCCTTGGTTGACGAGGCGTTGGAACGGCTCTTTCGTCGAGACGTAACCGAAGTCGTACAAGACTTTATGCCAAAAACGCGCGTAAAGCAGGTGCAAGACGGCGTGTTCCGCGCCCCCGACGTAAAGGTCGACCGGGCCCCAAGCCTTTTCGATTTCCGGGTCGACGATCGCGTCGGCGTTTTTCGGGTCGAGGTAGCGCAGGTAGTACCAGCAGGAGCCGGCCCATTGCGGCATCGAGTTCGTTTCGCGCTTGTATTTTTTGCCGTCGCGCTCGACGTAAAGCCAATCGGCGGGAGCGTTTTCGAGCGGCGGTTCGGGACTGCGTTTTTGCGCGTCGAAGACGAGGTTCGCCGGAATGTCGAGCGGAAGTTCTTCCGGTTCGAGCGCGCGAACGACGCCGTTCGGCTCGCCGTCTTCGCCGAGTTCGCGGAGGAGCGGGAACGGTTCGCCCCAGAAGTGCTGACGGCTGAAGAGCCAGTCGCGGAGCTTGTAATTGACCGTTTTACGTCCCAAACCGGACGCGTCTAAACGTTCGGTAATCAACGCTTTAAATTCGGCGGTCGGCGTTCCGTCGTACTCGCCGCTGTTGATCGCGACGCCGAGTTCGGTAAACGCCGTTTCCATCTTCGCGACCTCTTCCGCCGAAACGCTCGACTTTTCGGTCGGCGCGACGACTTGTCGAATCGGGAGATCGAACTGTTTCGCGAACTCGAAGTCGCGAGTATCGTGCGCCGGAACCGCCATAATCGCGCCGGTTCCGTACGACGCCAAGACGTAGTCGGCGATCCAAACCGGAATCGCGCGACCGTCGACCGGGTTCAACGCGTAAGCGCCGGTGAAAACGCCGGTCTTTTCCTTCGCGAGGTCGGTGCGGTCGAGGTCGGATTTGAAGGACGCTTGACGGCGGTATTCTTCGACCGCGTCCTTTTGCTCCGGCGTCGTAATCCGTTCGACGGCGGGGTGTTCCGGCGCGAGAACCATATACGACGCGCCGTAAAGCGTGTCGGGACGGGTCGTGAAAACGCGAAGAACGTCGTCGCCCGGTTTGCGCGGGAAGGACGACGCGGCGCGGGTCGCTTTCCAAGCGTCGAAACCTTCCGGAGCGCCGATATAGAAGTCGACTTCCGCGCCGACGCTCTTGCCGATCCAGTTGCGTTGCAACGCTTTAACGCCTTCCGACCAATCGAGGTCGGCGAGGTCTTCCTCCAAACGGTCGGCGTAGGCGGTGATGCGGAGCATCCATTGGCGCAACGGAACGCGCTTGACCGGATAACCGCCGCGTTCGCTGACGCCGCCGACGACCTCTTCGTTCGCGAGGGCCGTGCCGAGTTCTTCGCACCAGTTGACCGGCGCTTCAATTTGATAAGCGAGGCGGAAATCGTCGACGTAACGGCGAACCGCGTCTTCGCCTTCGGCGCGAACGTCGTCCGGAATCGGGAGTTCGTCGATGTGGCGGGCTTTCTTCGCGTCTTTGTCGTACCAAGCGTTGAAGAGAATGAGGAAAATGCGCTGCGTCCAACGGAAATAATCGACGTCGGTCGTCGCGATTTCGCGATCCCAATCGTAGCTGAAACCGAGGGCCTTCAGTTGGCGGCGGAAGTTCGCGATGTTGTTTTCGGTCGTAACGCGGGGATGAATCCCGGTTTTCTTGGCGTGTTGCTCGGCCGGGAGCCCGAACGCGTCCCAACCCATCGGGTGCATCACCGCGTAACCGTTCATTCGCATAAACCGGCAGTAAACGTCGGTCGCGGTGTAGCCTTCCGGGTGCCCGACGTGGAGCCCTTGCGCGCTCGGATACGGGAACATATCGAGAACGTAAGCCTTTTTGCCGTCGACGTTTCCGGCGAGGTCGCTCGGAAGACGCGGCGCGGCGAACGTTTTATTCGCTTCCCAATATTGTTGCCATTTCGGTTCGACGACGGAAGGATTATATCTGGTCATGACGCTGAGTTTAGGTTGGGCGACGCCGACGTCGCGACGGTAATAAAGAAAAAGGCGGGCAAACGCCGGTCGATTTCGACGTTTGCGACGTTAAGAACGGCTCGACGACAAAAACGCTCGCGCCGCTTTTCGACATTATACGCCGAAAGCGCCGCGAGCGCAAGGGGGAGGTCAAACGCTCGACTCGTTTCGCGGCGGTTCGGGCCGTCCGCCGCGATTCGGGCCGCTTGGACGTTCGGCGCCGAATCGGTTTCCGAGGGGCCGCCCGGCGGTTTGCGGACGTTCGGCTCCGGGTCGGTTCCCGATTTGCGG
>JAFSFF010000012.1 GCA_017435375.1 Thermoguttaceae bacterium | reverse complement strand
GTTTTCTTGCGAGCGTCGCGGGGGCGCTCGGGAAGGGAAAACGTCGGCGGCGTTTTCGCGTCGGGGCCGTCGACCGGTTCGAACGGGGAACGCGGCGACGCGTCGGTCGGTTCGAACGGAAAAATCGGCTTGCTCCGACTCTCTCTATTATCGTCTATTTTAACAGATTCGAGCGCGTTGGGAAGGGGGCGGCGCGTTCTTTTCGTCGACTTCTCCCGGAAAAGGCGCGGTTTAAGCGTTAGCCTTGCTTAACTTTTGGGCCCGTCGTATCGGAAGGCGAGGGCGGTAACGTCGTCGGAGCGTTCGGCGCCGGCGGCGAAGGTTTCGACCGCGTCGAAGAGGGCGCGGACGGTTTGAGCGGCCGGGGCGTCGGTCGCGACGGCGTCGAGCGTTTTGAGAGCGCGTCGGACGCCGAACTGTTCGGGCGACGTCGCGGAAGCCGCTTCGGTAACGCCGTCGGTGAAGAGAACGAGGGCGGCGCCGGGGGCGAGGTCGAGCGTCGCGCTTTCGAACTCGGCGTCGTCGACGACTCCGAGAAGAAGGCTGATTTGCGGCTCGATTTCGCGGAACTTGCCGTCGGGATCGCGGAGGAACGGCGGATTGTGCCCGGCGTCGACGTATTCGAGCCGTCCGGTCGCGACGTCGACGAGGCAAAAGAAGGCGGTAACGAAGGTCGCGTCGTTGTTTTCGGCGAGGTAACGGTTCGTTTGCGCGACGACTTGCGAAAGCGGGAGGCCGGAGAGCGCTAGATTCTTAACTAACGCGGTAGTCTTCATCATAAAGAGCGCGGCCGGGACGCCGTGTCCGGAAACGTCGGCGACATAAAAGAAGAGGCGGTTTTCGTCGACGAAGAAATAGTCGAACATATCGCCGCCGACGCTCGCCATCGGGCTGTTTTCGGCGTAAATATCGAATTCGCGTCGCTCGGGGAAGGGTGGAAAAACGGACGGGAGCGCCGCCGTTTGGATGCGTCGGGCGAGTTCGAGTTCTTTGTCGACGCGGCGTTTTACTTCGTCGATCGCGCCTTGGAGGGCGTCGACCGTCGCGTTCAGTCCGTTCGAGAGTTCGAGAAATTCGCGGGTTGTCGCGACGTCGACGCGTTCGCCGAGGTCGCCGTCGACGATTTTCGCCAAGGAGCGGTTGATCGCGACGATTCCGTCGACGATCAGTTTGCGCGTCAAAAGCGAAATCAACGCGAAGACTCCGAAGAAAAGGAGCGTGTTCGCGAGGAAAATTAAAATTAACGTCGATCGGCGTTGAGCGAAAATTTCGCGTTGCGGGAGGGCGCCGACAAAGAGATTTTCGTCGCGGCGTTCGGCGTAAGCGAAGCAAGCGGAGCCGTCGACGGAAACGGTAAAAATTTCGCCTAACGGGATTTCATCGAGGTTGAGATCGGGGCGCGACGTTTCCGCGTCGTTGAGGAGCTTATTGTTTTGGTATACGAAGAGGCGGCCATTTTTCGCGAATTGGAACGAACCGATAAAACGGGCTAAATTCGAAAGGTCGCGCGCCGCTTGCGTTCGTTCCGAACGGAGCCCGACTTCGATTAGGCCGGGCGCGTCGCGTCGAGCGACCGCCGAAAATTGGTAAAAGAGACCGGGTTTGGTAACGCTTTCGCGCAACGGTTGCGCGATTTCGAGCGTCGAATCGTCGAGAATAGGGAGGAAAGCGGCCGTTTCGGGTTTCGTCGCGTAGTCGTGGCCGACGGTCGCCGCCGGCCAAGCCGCGACGCAAACGCCGGAGCCGTCGACGACGTCGATCGTGTCGAGCTGGAGATCTTCGGCAAGGGCGCGAAGACGCGCTTCGTCGAGCGGTTCCGGCTCGGCGCGTAAAATTTCGGCGACCGCTCGTCCGCGGCAAAGGGAGACGTTGCGTTCGTGTTCGCCGACGAAAAGGAACGTTTCGCGCGCTCGTTGAGCTTGTTCCGCCGCTTCGAAGATTTTTGCGTGAATCGTTTGCGCCGCTTCGCGCCGAGCGGAACGCGTTTCGAAAAGGAAGGAACCGAAGGAAGACGCGAAAATCGACGCGAACGTAATCGACGCCGTTCCAAGCAAAAACGTTTTGTTTAACGGGCGCGTCGATTCGAGGCGTTTGTCGGGGGCGGACGTTGGAAAAAACTTGCGAATTGCTTGCATCGGCGCGTAAAAATCGTCGGGCGTTCGACGGCGCGTCGCGAACGGCGGTGCAAACGAACGGAAAACGGCTTCCGGAAACCGATTAACGTTTCAAACGCAACCTTCCAAGAACGGGTTGTACGCCCGTTCGGCGCCGACCGAGGTTTCGGGGCCGTGTCCGGGGCAAAGAACCGCGTCGCTCGGAAGCGTCAAAATTTTATCGCGAATGCCGGCGATCAACGCGTCGTAATCGCCGTCCGGGAAGTCGCGGCGTCCGATGCTGCCGGTGAAAATAACGTCGCCGCAGAAAACGACCGGAATTTCGTCCGTTTCGAGGACGTAGACGACGTGTCCGCGCGAATGACCGGGAATCTCGACCGTTTTAAACGCGATTCCCGCCGCTTAGAACGCTTCGCCGTCCGCGAGAGAAACGTCGGCGTCGCAAGTCGTTAAAGGCAAACCGAAATGCGCCGAGAGGTTGCCGCGCGGATCGGTCAGTTTGTAACGGTCGTTCGCGCCGACGTAAATTTTCGCGTCCGGCCAAATCGCGCGAAGTTCCGAAATTCCGCCGACGTGATCCCAATGCCCGTGCGTAACGAGGAGCGCGACCGGATTCAAGTTGTTTTTGCGCAACTTTTCGATCAGCGGAGCCGGTTCGGCGCCGGGGTCGACGACGACGCAATCGCTCCGCCCGGCGAGCGAAACGACGTAAGCGTTTTCTTGGAAATCGGATAAAACGGCTTTGCGGAATTCAAGGTCGGCGAATTTCATCGGCGGCGCGGCGTTACTAATAATTAAAGGAGAAAAACGACAAACGGAACGGCTAAACGGACGGCGACGAAGGAACGTCGACCGTCGATCGGCGAACGACGGCGGAGTCGGCTCAGTCTTCGATAATGAAAACGATAAGCCGCCGCGGGCCGTGAACGCCGAGAACGAGAATTTTCTCAATGTCGGCGGTGCGGCTCGGGCCGGTGATCAACGCGATTTCGCCGCGCTGCTCCGGGTTGCGCATCTTCGCTTCAATTTCCGGAAACGCCGCGGGAAGGTGTTCCCGAAGTTGACTTCGGCGAGCGACGACGAGGCAAACCGGGACGAGATAACAAAGGAAACGATCGAACGCGGCGCGCGCTTCGACGGCGGCGGTTCCCGTGTCCGCGAGCAGAAGGAGCGGCGAAACGAGCCCGGCGGCGAGCGTTTGGCGTTCGCGCGGGTCGGCGTCGGCGGGATTTTCCGGCGCGTAAACCGTTTTCCAGTTCGAGTTGGCGGCGACGAGCTTTTCGGCGAACGACGCGAGTTCCGGATTCGGAAAAACGCCGAGTTCGAGCGGCGCGCCGTTCGGAACGTTTGCGGGCGGATTCGCGGCGAGTTCCGCTAAAACGCGACCGACCGCCTCCAACGCGGCGTTTTCGTCGGCGCAAAGAACCGCCTCTCCGGCGACCGCGGCGAGGTTTTCGGCGAACGACGCGGCCAATTCGGACGGCGACGCGTTTTGAATCGGCCAAATTTCGGGAAGCTCCGGCATAGGCGTCGCCGAACGGTCGACGTCGGCGAGAGCGTTTTTGATCGCGTTAAGAATTGACGTTTTGGAGTCCATCGACGACGCCTTTCGAAAACGTTGCGAGGAAAGGGGAAGGAACGTCGCGCGCCGAACGCGTCGACGCGGAAACGTCGAGACGCGGACGGAACGACGAAGGGTAAAACGCAAATCGTCGACGACCGGTAAAACGGCGCGTCGACGATTGGAGAACTTGCGGCGCTTATTTGTACGAACCCAAGTCCAAGTACATCATAACGCAAGCGGCGGTAAAGAAAAGGAACGAAAAAAGGAGAATCAACGTATAAACGTCGGCCGGAACCTTGCGAGCCGGAACTTTCGCCTTTTTCGCTTTCGCGGCCGGAGCGGCGAACGAATCGCCGTCAAACGACGCGTCGGCGGCTTTGCCTTTGCGTTTCTTTTCTTTTTTAACTTTGGGCGCTTTCGCGGGTTTTTCTTTTTTAGCTTTCATCGCGTTCGACCTCAGTTGGCTTCTTGCGAATAAACTTCGTCGCCTTCAAGCATCGTCCCTTGGCGGTATTCGCCCAAGACTTTGCAGATGGAGCGGTTCGGTTCGACGGTAACGACTTCGACTTTGCCGAGGTAGGAATCGCCGCGGCGAACGTGAAGTTGGTTTCCCTTGGCGAGACCGTCGTCGGAGCCGATCGAAACCGAGATCAAACCGCTCGGGCCTTCTTGGACGACTTCGATCGTGCCGCGAACGGCGACTTTCGGAAGTTCGGCGTAGAGGCTCGGGTCGGGAGTAAGGTTGTGCTTTTGCAGGACTTCGAGAACTTCGTCGTGCGCTTTCGTCAAGTCGGCGTTTTGTTCTTTAAGGTCGCCCAAAAGTCCGGAAACGTCGTAAAGGTTCGCCATCGTTTGCGCGAGGTCGCGAAGATACGAAGCGCGGAGTTGTTGCGCGGTCGCGAGGTCTTTCGTCGTGAGCGCGATTTGTTGATGCAGCGTGTTGATCGTTTGTCCGCTTGTGGCGATCGCGTCGACGCGCGCTTGGAGATCGCTTTGAAGTTTTTCGTTTTCCGCGACGAGCGTTTGGTTTTCGGCGGCCATCGCGTCGGCTTTCGTTTGCAACGCGGCGATCGCGGTCGTATACGCGAGTTCGGCGTCGGCTTTTTCTTTTTCGAGCGTCGTTTTGGTCGCGGCCAACTGCGATTTTTCGCTTTCGAGCTTCTTAATTTGTTCGTCAAGTTGCGCCGACTTTTCCTTCCAGTTGTGGTGCGACGCGTAAGAAACGACGCTGAGCGTGAGGCAAACGACGCTCATCAACGCAATAATCCCTACAAAAATTTTTCCGACCAAGTTCATGAGGCAACGTCTCCTTTAACCGAAAGAACCTGCGTTCTGTCGCTCTTATTTATCTTGACGCTAAAAGTTGCGATTTCGACTTCGTTGTTCGTTCGTTTCCGCCGCCG
>JAFSFF010000095.1 GCA_017435375.1 Thermoguttaceae bacterium | reverse complement strand
TGATTCCGTCGCGATCGCTGGAAACCTGAAAAAATTGCGGGTTCAACTCGACCAATTCGACCAAGTCTTCGAAGCGGTATTGCATCGGGGCGGCTCCTTTCGGAAAAATAGAGAAAATAAAGAAGCGGGGCAAACGGCGCGGGAAGAGCGTCGCGGCGTCGCTAAATCTAATATATATATTCGTTCTCAAAAGCAAGAAAAAAAGCCGCATATTTCAAAAAATCGCGAAAAAAACGACGCGCCGTCGCCGAAACGTTGGAATAATAAGGATAACGGAAGTAAGGAAACTGCGCGAAATAGGTAAGAAAGATAAGGCGGCGCGAACGGGGGAATTGTGAAGATAAGAAAACGGCGTAAAATAGGAGGAAGAGCGAAAAGAAAAAAGCGTCCGCCGATTCGACGAACGCTTGGTCGTTGGAAAGCGCGGCGCCTCCGAGAGAAGACGCCGCGTCGGTTGGCGGGGCGAAATCGCTAAATCGCCGAACCGTTTCGGTCGGATAAACGGGCTGAAACGGTCGCGCTTGCTAACTTGGCGAAATTAGCGAAAACGGTTGAGCCTGTTTGGGTGGCTAAGTCGGCAAAATCGCGGCGCTTATGCGAGCCAGTTCGCGACGTCTTTCGCCCAGTAGGTGATGATAATCGTCGCTCCGGCGCGCTGAATCGAGGTCAGCGTCTCCAAAACGACGCGTTGTTCGTCGATCCAACCGTTCGCGGCGGCGGCTTTCGTCATGCTGTATTCGCCCGAAACGTTGTACGCGGCCAACGGCAAACCCGGGAAGCGGTCTTTCGCCATTCGGATAATGTCGAGATACGGAAGCGCCGGTTTCACCATAATAATGTCGGCGCCTTCCGCGACGTCGAGTTCGATTTCGCGCATCGCTTGACCCGGCGCCGAAGCGGGGTCCATTTGGTACGAGCGACGGTCGCCGAACTGCGGCGCGCTCTCGGCGGCTTCGCGGAACGGGCCGTAAAACGCGCTCGCGTACTTCGCCGCGTAGCTCATGATCGGAATCCGTTCGAAACCGTTTTCGTCGAGGCCGCGACGAATCGCGCCGATCATGCCGTCCATCATGCCGCTCGGCGCGACCATATCGACGCCCGATTTCGCTTGCGCGACCGTTTGCTTGACGAGGTTCGCCAGCGTCGCGTCGTTGTCGACGTCCCAATCGGCTTCGCCGGGGCCGCATTTTTTCAGGACGCCGCAGTGGCCGTGGTCGGTGTATTCGCAGAAACAGACGTCCGAAATCACCAAGAAGTCTTTCCCGACGACGGCTTTCAGCGCCTTGATCGCTTCGGCGACGATTCCGTGTTCGCACATCGCGTCGGAGCCGACCGCGTCTTTCGTTTCCGGAATCCCGAAGAGCATGACGCCGCCGATTCCGAGCTTTTCGATTTCCTTGACTTCCTTAACGAGTTCGTCGATCGAAAGCTGGTATTGGCCCGGCATCGCGGCGATCGGAACGCGGACGCCGACGCCCGGGCGGACGAACAACGGCAAAATGAAGCGGTCGGGGGAAAGAATCGTGTCGCGGGTCAGGCGACGGACGCCGGAATGATAACGGAGACGGCGCAAACGAGCGGCGGGAAACGCGCCGGAAAACGTCGTATCGGACATAAAACGCTCCTTAAAGCCGGTCGGCGCGCGGCGGCGTCGAGGCGGAAAAACGCGTCGGAAACTAACGAACGAAACGCAAGCGCCCGACGCGAACGCTTGCGTTTAACGTGTTTTCGATTATTATCGGCGAAAGCGCCGCCGCGCTCGAATTTTCTCGTGAAAACGGCGAAAATTTCAGCGCGACGCGACGACAAAACGCCTTGCGACGGCGAACGTTTTACTCGCCGCCGTCAAACGGGGGAACGAACTTCAAAGTTCGGCGTTAACTTGGGAAGGTCGCGCAAACTTTTCCGACGTCGCGGCGGCGATTAGAAGTATTGGCCGACGTTCGACTTGAAGTTCTTGTAAATTTGGCTGACCGATTGGTTGCAGTGAATGCGTTTGATCGCTTCGCCGAGAACTTCCGCGCAGGAAAGAACCTTAATTTTCGGGATTTCGTGTTCCGGAAGGAGCGGAATCGTGTCCGAAAGAACGACGCTTTCGACCGGCGCTTCTTGGATGCGTTGGATCGCCGGGCCGCAAAGGATACCGTGCGACGCGGCGACGAAGACCTTCGTCGCGCCCATTTCCTTGACGACGCGAGCCGCGCCGCAGATCGAGCCGCCGGTGCTGATCATATCGTCGAAAAGGAACGCGACGCGACCTTCGATCGGGCCGCCGATCAGGTGCGCTTGTTCGACTTCTTCGCCGCTGTGGCGACGTTTGTCGATGATCGCCAAGCTGCCGCCGAGCGCCGTAACGTGTTTGACCGCGCGCTTAATACTCCCGGCGTCCGGGCTGACGACGACGCATTCTTCCGGCGCGTAACCGAGGCTCATGATGTAATCGTCCAAGACCGGCGACGCGGAAAGATGGTCGAGCGGAATGTCGAAGAAACCTTGGATTTGCGCGGCGTGCAAGTCCATCGAAACGACGCGGTTCGCCCCGGCGCATTCGAGGAGGTTCGCGGCGAGTTTCGCGGTGATCGGAACGCGGCCTTCGTCTTTGCGGTCTTGACGAGCGTACCCGAAGTAAGGAATGACCGCCGTGATGCGACCGGCGCTCGCGCGACGGAAGCTGTCGATCATCACCAAAAGTTCCATCAACGAATCGTTGACCGGACGGCACGTCGATTGAACGATAAAGACGTCCTTGCCGCGAACGTCTTCTTCGATGCGGCAGAAGGACTCGCCGTCGGGGAACTTTTGAACGCTGATATGCCCCGGCGCCAAATCGAGGTAATTGCAAATTTTTTCAGTCAGCGCGGGGTTGGCGGTTCCGGAAAATACCTTTAACGTGTCCATAATCTGTCCCAATAATCGAAGTCTGTCGAACGGCGGGTTTTAACGCGACAAAAACGGAAACGGCGTCGCTCGCTTTCGCAAACGACGACTCGCAAACGCCGCGTTCGACGCTTCGCCGACTTCAAAATAGGCAAGACGGCGAAGATGCGTTAGGACGCGACCGCAATAATTTCCGTATTTCGTTAATTATAACCCGTTCGGCGGCGTTCGACAGGGGGGAACGGCGACGGAAGCGCGTTTTTCCGGAAACGCTTTCCGCGTCGCGCCGTTATAATCCGTATAAACGCCGCCGCTTGGCGTCGCCGCTCGCCGCCGCCGCTCGACGCTTTTCGAAAACGGTCGCGAACCGTTATTTATGGAACGGCTTTTTCAGCGCCGCGACCATAATTTCCTGTCGGTTGTATTGGAGTTGGCGAGCTTTCACCCGATTGAACCCCCAACTTTTGACGCGCGCCAAATATTCCGGGATATGGTCGGCGAGGTTCCAGTCGAAAAATTTCAACGTAAAGAGGAGGCCCCGCGCCGCGACGTCGCCGCGACCGACGATTTCCTCCAGCGCGTCGAGGGCGTAGTTCGGCGCGACGTTCATGTCGGTCAGGAACCAGCGCGACTTGCGGAACGTCTTGCGTTTGATTTGATTGATTTTGCCGCGAAGGTGCGTAAAATTCGGGTGCGCCAAGACTCGCGGGTCCATCTCCGCCGGGTCGACGCCGAACGTTTCCGCGCCGCGAGCCAAGAGCGCCTGCGAACCGCCCCCCGGGGAAGCGCCGACGTCGACGCAACGCGAGCCGACGCCGATCGGAAAGCCCGCCCAGCGGAGCCCTTCTTCGAACTTCAAAAACGCTCTCGACGCCGCGTCGGTCGGGAGTTCGAGCGGGAACAGGCCGCCGGGGTAGCGCGAGTGAACGTCCGAAACGCGGTGAAAACCGACGCGCCATTCGGTTTCGTCGACGACGGCGACGTCGAGGCAGATTTCGCCCGGTTCGCCCGGCGCGTCGAGGCGGTCGGCGTTCGGCCCGAACGCGGCGCGGAACCGCTCCGGGGCGCCGTCGTAAATCCGGCGGTGCAGGTCGAACGCAAGGGGCGTCAACCCGGGTTCGAAACCGCGCGTTCCGACGGCGAAACGGTCGCGTTCGTACACGTGAATTCGGGCGAGCGTCGGCGCCGGCGCGTCGTTTTGACCGCTTTTCCCGCCGCCGAAAGTTCGCCTATTTTGCGCGTCTTCGCCAAATTCCAGCGCCGCGAGTTCCCAAACTTTCGCGACCGCCGCCGCGAGATCGAACGAACCGTCCGGCGCGGCGCAGTTTTTGGCGAAGACGTTCCCGAGCGAATGAACGCAGGAACGGGCGAAAACCGTTCGCAACGTCGGCACGTCGAGCGCGAGCCGCTTTTCGAGCGACTCCGGCTCCGGGAGCTTGAACGTCAAGAAACCGGGGCGCGAATAAGAAAAGCGGTAATTCGGGCGTCGCTTTTCCATTTCCTTCTTCAACGCCGGTTCGGCGCCGCGTTGGCAAGTTAGGTAAATAAAGAAAGACGGGGGGGCGTTGGTCGACAAAGGAAGCCTCGCAGGGAACGCGTCGCGGGGCGCGACGTATTAATATAGGGGAAAAAATGACGGTATGCGGACGAAATTTGACGTTTTTTTGCAAAATTTTGCGATTTTTGGCCAAACCGGGGCGCCGTCGACGCGATTTTCCTGTTATAATGGAACGCGTCGAAGAACGTCGGCGACGCGACGGGCGGTCGAACGCCGACCGTCGTTTATGATACAACAGATTTCCGGCGCGGTCAAGAATCGCCGCGTCGACTTAAAAAGAATTTTTATATCGACCGACGGCGCGTCGAGGCTCGGCGTCCGCGAACGAACGCGGAGGCGACCGGATCGCGCCCGACGGGGAACAAAGGAAAATCGATGGATTCGGTGAAAGTTGGTTTGATCGGTTTCGGAACGATCGGCGCGGGCGTCGCGGAGATTTTGCTCGGCAAGGCCGATATGATCGCTCGAACGACCGGGAAAAAAATCGAGCTGGCGAAAATTTGCGATAAAAATACGACCGCCGACCGCGGCGTCGCGGTTCCTCCGGGCGTTTTGACCGACGATATGTCCGAAATTCTCGACAATCCGGAAATTTCGATCGTGATCGAGTTGATCGGCGGCGTCGACGTCGCGCGGACGGTCGTGTTGCGGGCGCTCGAAGCCGGGAAGGACGTCGTTACCGCGAACAAAGCGTTGA
>JAFSFF010000094.1 GCA_017435375.1 Thermoguttaceae bacterium | reverse complement strand
TCCTTGATACCAAGAATCGCTGTCGTTCGTTTGTTGCGCCGCCAACATTTCGACGAACCCGCCGCCGAAGGCGTCGAAACGGTAGGTTTGCAGGTGTTGGTGCAAGCTGACCGAGTTGAACAGGGTGATAACGTAAATCTTGTTAAGACCGCTGTTAATGCAGTTCGAGACCGGGATGTCGATCAGGCGATATTTACCGGCGACCGGAACGGCCGGTTTCGCGCGCATTTTGGTCAACGGGTACAGGCGCGTGCCGCGTCCGCCGCCGAGAATCAGAACGATAACGTTTTTCTTCATTGGTAACGAGTCCTCATTAGTTCGACGTCGAAAACGGAGCGAAACGCAGGGGGAAAATTCGACGACGTTCGCCCGCTTCTTTCCTTATTATTATAAGCGATTTTCCTTCATTTGGGAATAACGTTCTTTCGGTTTTGCGAAAATTTCGCCCGATTTTTCCTTTTTTTACCGTTCGCCGACTCGCGCCGCCGAAAAGAAACGCGTTCCAAAGGGCGGAGGGAGGCGAAAATCGCGAAGTCGGCGACGTCGCGGCGTTTGCGAAAACCGCGTCGGCGATCAATCGACCGTCGGGAGTTCGAAGCCCTTGCGCTGTTCGCGGGAAAGGAAGGACGCCGCGACGTCGTCCCCTTCGATCGTTTCCGTTTCCGGATTCCAACGAATAACGCGACCTAAACGGGCGGCGATGGCGCAAAGGTGGCAAACGTTCATCGAATAGGTGTGGCTGAACGCGTCCGACGACGGAAGCCCGCCTTCGCGAATGCAGCGGAAGAAGTTTTCCTTCGTCCACTCGAGCGGTTTATTATGGTTCAGCGCGACCAGATCGTCGTGCGAAATTTTGTCGAGGACGCCGTCTTCGATCGGTTTGCCGGTAAGACGACCGCGGTTGACGTAAACGCGCCCTTCGGTTCCTTCGAAGAGAATCCCGTTCGAGTTCGGCTCGCTCTTGACGATTAATTCGACGCCGTCGGCGAATTTCGTCTTGATTTCAAAAGTCGTCGCGGTGTTGTAGCGGTCGTCGACGGTCGGGCGACCGAATTCGTCGAGCGGCGACGCGTGTTCGGCCGTTCGTCCGTCGATTTCGACCGGCCCGGCGCCGTGTTTGTCGCGGTCGAGCGCCCAAAGAGCGCAGTCGATATGGTGGGCGCCCCAGTCGGTGAACTGGCCGCCGGAGTAATCGTACCAATAACGGAACGTGCCGCGCGCCCGCTCCCAACGGAACTCGACTTCCGGCGCTTGGCCGAGGAACATATTCCAGTCGAAGCGGCTCGGGTCGGGAATCTCGGCGACCGGGAAGGGGCCGCGGTTCGGGCCTTGGTCGAGCGAAACGACGACGCGCTTAATTTGACCGAGCAAACCTTTGCGAACGAGCGCCGCCGTCTTCATAAAACGGTCGACGTCGCAACGTTGTTGGGTTCCGACGAGGAAGGTTTTGCCGGTTTTCTCGACCGCTTTGCGAATCAGTTGGTTTTCGGCGATCGTCAGCGTCAACGGCTTTTGACAGAAGACGTGTTTCCCGGCCAACAACGCTTCGACGGCGATTTTGACGTGCCAATGATCCGGCGTCGCGATCCCGACGATTTCAATATCGTCGCGTTCGAGGACTCGGCGGTAGTCTTGAACGACCAGCGCTTCGTTCGGCTTTTTGACAATATTGCCGTCGTGTTGGAACGACTCCGCGTGTTCCCGGTCGACGTCGCAAAGGGCGACGACGTCGCCGAAGTACGCCAACTCGCGAGCGTCGCCGCGTCCCATGCCGCCGCAACCGACAAAGCCGATTTTAAAGCGTTCGTTCGGCGAGTTCGCCGCGTAAGTTTGCCAACGCGGGGCGAACGTGGAAAACATAGCGAGCGAAAGCGCGCCCGCTCCTTGAATTTTAAGTAAATCGCGACGAGTCGAACGATTGAGCGACATAAGGAACCTCGGCGACGGTAAATTTCGATGAACGCGCGGTAAATTTCGGTCGACGATAAGAATATCGTTGCGGAAATCTGGCAGCGCGGGGGCGGGCGCACAATTTTAGGCGCGCTTTTTGAACTGTTGGAACGTATTATACAAGATTTTCGGTCGAAAGGGAACGGCGCGACGCCCGATTTTTGCGAATTTTTTGCTAAAAGACACGGCGTTGAACGATAAAATAGAGCGGTTAAGACGATTTTGACGGCGGTTTTACTTTTTTCCGACAAAACGCGCAAGAAAAAGACGCGTCCGACTTCCCGGCAAATCGTCGGAAGGTCGGACGTCGCGACGTCGGTTCTTACAATAATTTTTAAGGAACGTCGCCGACGCGCGCGCCGTTCTTACGGAGCGGGCGTCGGCGAATCGTTTTAGTCGAGCGTCGGGAGTTCGAAGCCCTTGCGCTGTTCGCGGGAAATGAAGGAGGCCGCGACGTCGTCCCCTTCGATCGTTTCGGTTTCCGGATTCCAACGGATGACGCGTCCCAAGCGGGCGGCGATGACGGCGAGGTGGCAAACGTTCATCGAATAGGTGTGGCTGAACGCGTCCGACAACGGAAGCCCGCCTTCGCGAATGCAACGGAAGAAGTTTTGCTTCGTCCATTCGAGCGGTTTGTCGCGGTTCAGCTCGATCAAATCGTCTTGCGAAATCTTGTCGAGGACGCCGTCTTCGATCGGCTTCCCGGAGAGACGACCGCGGTTGACGAAGATTCGCCCTTCGGTTCCTTCGAAGAGAATCCCGTTCGAGTTCGGTTCGCTCTTGATAACGAATTCGAGCCCGTCGGCGAATTTCATCTTAATTTCGAACGTTTTCGCGGTTTGGAAACGATCGTTGAATTTCGGACGTCCGAATTCGTCGAGTTCCGCGAGGTGTTCGACGTTGCGACCGTCGATTTCGACCGGCCCGGCGCCGTGTTTGTCGCGACCGAGCGCCCAAAGCGCGCAGTCGACGTGGTGGACGCCCCAGTCGGTGAGCTGACCGCCGGAGTAATCGTACCAATATCGGAAGGTGTAAAACGTTCGCTCGCGGCGGTACTCGACTTCCGGCGCCTGACCAAGGAACATATTCCAGTCGAATTGGTTCGGGTTCGGAACTTCGGCGACCGGGAAGGGGCCGAAATTGGACGTCGGGGCTTCGTCGAGCGAAACGACGACGCGCTTGATTTGACCGAGCAAACCTTTGCGGACGAGCGCCGTCGCCTTCATAAACTGGTCGACGGCGTAACGTTGTTGCGTGCCGACGAGGAAGGTTTTGCCGGTTTTTTCGACCGCTTTGCGAATCAGTTGGTTTTCGGCGATCGTCAGCGTCAACGGCTTTTGACAAAAGACGTGTTTCCCGGCCAACAACGCTTCGACGGCGATTTTGACGTGCCAATGATCCGGCGTCGCGATCCCGACGACGTCGATATCGTCGCGTTCGAGAATTCGGCGATAATCTTGGACGACTTGCGTTTCGTTTGGCTTTTTCGCGATGCGACCGTCGTGTTGGAACGACTCCGCGCGGCCCCGGTCGACGTCGCAAAGAGCGACGAAATCGCCGAAATTCGCCAATTCCCAAGCGTCGAGGCGCCCCATTCCGCCGCAACCGATAAAAGCGAGTTTGAAGCGTTCGTTCGGCGAGTCCGCCGCGTAACTTTGCCAACGCGGAGCGAACGTGGAGAACATCGCGAGCGAAATCGCGCCCGCTCCTTGCATTTTGAGGAAATCGCGACGAGTCGAACGATTAAGCGACATAGGAAAACCTCGACGTCAGTAAAGGAGGAAAGGGAAACCGAATAAAAACGCGGCGATATTTCCGTCGCCGAAAGGCCGCGCGACTCGAGCCCCGCTTTCGCTTCGTTGAGGCGATAACGCAAAATTTTCAAGCGAAAGGGAGAGCGCGGCGCGACGCTTCGCCGAGCGAAACGTCAGCGGAGTTTGTCTTCGTACTCGACCTTTTCGATTTTCTTAAGGAACGCGCCCATCGACGGGCAACGCTCTTTCGGGTCGGCCTTGATACACCAATGAATCGCTTCGGCGAGGCGCGGGTCGATCGCCGGGCGGTAGGTTTGAATCGGTTCCGGCGGCGTGTCGTGCGTCATCGCGGCGAGACCGTTCGTACCGCGCGGCCAAGGGAGTTCGCGGGTGCAGAGTTCGTACATCGTAACGCCGAACGCGAAAATATCGACGCGTTCGTTCGTCGGGCGACGTCGGACGAGTTCCGGCGCCATATAGTTCGGCGTTCCGGTGCGGTTGCCGGGGTCGGTGAAGGGCGCCTTGTTCGGAACGGAAAGACCGAAGTCGGTCAACTTCAAAATTTCGCCGTCGCCGGTGAAGAGGAGATTGCGCGGGCAAAAGTCGCGGTGGATAAAACCCGCTTCGTGAACGACTTGCAACGCTTCGGCGCATTGGCGGATGTACCGCATTCGGCTCCCGGCGAGCATATCCTGCTTAATCATGAGGATGTTGTTGAGCCCGGTGCCTTCGAGGTACTCCATAACGAGGTACTGTTCGCCGTCGGTCGTGAAGCCCTCTTCGAAGGTGTCGACGATGTACGGATGTTTGAACTGAACCGCCATTTCGCCTTCGCGAGGTTTGTAGACGCCGCGGATACCCTTGTAACGATCTTCGACGATGCTCGTTTTCGCCTTGTCGAGGATTTTGAGGCCGACGATTTTGTCCGTTTCTCGGTCGCGCGCCATATAAAAACTCGACATCGTTCCGGAAATCGCCGCTTTGAGGAGAATAAAGCGCTTTTGGTAGTCGAGCTTCTTTTTTCCGAAAATTTTCTCTAAAAACGACATAAAACGAACCTAACTTTCCGCGTTGCGCTAAAAAAACGACGGTTTGCGCCGACTCCTTTATTTTAACACGTCGGCGCGCGATTTTCCAGCGTTTTTTCCGTTTTTTCGCAATTTTTCCCGTCGACGTCGACAATTTCGGTTGCGAAGCCCGCGCGACCGTTTGGGTCGACGTATTTTAACGTCCGAAACTCGACGGAACGACGAACGCGTTTCGTCCTTATATTAATAGCGCCGCGTTTCGAAACCGTCCTCGTTCGTTTTCGCGCCCGCCTTCGACCGCCGCCGCGCTTCGGCAAGATTGGAAAGCGGGGAATCGAAGAAACTGAAAAGACGGGAAAAATAAAGCGATTTTAACGCCGCGCTCGTTCGAGTCGAGCGACGACCGCCGCCGGAGCGATCGTCGTGAAGCGGTTCGGAACCGTTTCGATCTCGACCGGCAAAACGCCGCCCGGGTCGCCGTCGATTTGATAAGGAATCGACGCGGCGCCTGCGACGGTCGGGTCGGCTGCGGTAAGGCGGAACGTCGTCCCGACGCCGAGCTTGGCGTTCGGTAGGAGGCGGTGCGACGAAAACATTTGCGCGCAAAAAACGTCGAAGAGCGCCAAAAACAGTTTTCCGCCTTGGAAAATGCAGTAATCGAGGCGACCGTCGACCCCGACGCAACGCGGAACGAGCGGCAGACCCCAACCGTAACGCGGCAAATTGAAGACGAACGGCCATTTTCCGACGATTTCGCGAATCGAACCGGACGACGCTGCGAAAAGATCGGCGTTACGCGCGGTTTCGGCGCTTTGCGTCGAGTTGGCCGTTTCCGTCGTCGCGGCGCTTTGCGGGGATTGCGTCGAGTTGGCGGCGTTAGTTTCGGCGGTTAGCGGCGCGTCGACGAACTCCGTCTTGATTCGCGGGTAACGATAAGAGGAAATCGACCCGAAAATCGGCTTAATATAAGAAAGATAGCTAATATGGGCGCCTTTTTTCGTCTGGCGGCGGTAACTGTCCTCGCGAGCGGCGTGAACCTGTCGAACGACGTCGGCGTCGATTCCGGCGCTGACCATCACCAAGAAGAGCCGTCCGTTCGCGCGCCCGGCGTCGAAGCAAATCGTCGCGCCTTCGGCGATCGTCGCGGCCAATTTCTCCGGATTGAACGGGATTTTCAAGTATTTCGCGATCAGGTTCGCCGTCCCGGAAGGGAGAATCGCGATCGGAACGCCCGGAACGGTGCGGTTCGTCAGCTCCGCCGCGGTGCCGTCGCCGCCGACTCCGACGAGCGCTTGGAGGCGATTTTCGGCGAAAAGTTCGTTCGCGCGGCTCGAAACGACCGCCAAATCGGTGTGCAACTCGACGCAAAATCCCCGTTTTTCCAACGCCGCTTGCAAACGCTCGGCTCGAACGCGCGGCGAACGGCGGCCCGCTTTGGGGTTGACGGAGATGAGAACGTATTTCTCGGGCTTCGACGCGGGCGACATAGCGGCCTTTCTCGGCGTAAAACGCGCGGTTGGGGTAAAGTTGCGAAGTTGCGGAAAATAAAAAGGAAGGGAAAAACGCTAAAAAGGGGGAGGCGGCTGAAACGGGCGGAAAACGTTTGCTCGACGCCTCTTATTAATATTAATGACAAAACGACCGTTTTTCGGGGACGTTTTTCGTCGTTGGGCGCCGTTCGACGGACTTTGGGCGTTGCGTCGCTCAAAACGCTCGCCGAACTCGCCGCAACATCGTTAAAACCGGCAAAGTTGCCGCCGCTTCCGTCGTTTGCTGTTTCGGCGTTATTTTAACGCGTCGGCGAGACGGAATTTAAGTTTTTCGAAATCGGATTCCGAAATCAAATAGAACCAATCGGCGAGGCGTTCGTTTTTGATCGTCGCCTTTTTCTCGGCGTCCGGAGCGAGGAAGGCGAGTTCCGTTTCGTCCTCGACCGACGCGGCCAACGCGTCGCGGTCGAACTCGGCGAACGCTAAGCAAACGCGCTTGTCTTCGAACTTGCGTCCGAAAAGGAGCGAAATTTTGACGCCGTTTTTCGTTCGCAATTCGACGCCGCCCGCTTCGCCGAGGAGCGCCGGTTCGATTTTTTCCGGATTCAAGGGGTCGTGTTCGAGCGCGGCGAACCCGAATTCGGCGAGCGTTCCGAAATGCGCCGCCAACTCGCCGCCGAGCCGCCCGTCGCGGAAGAGCGCCGCGAGCGCCTCCGGCTTTTTGCGAACGTCGACGACCGCGAGCCGTCCGAGCGCGTCCGCCGTTTCGTTCAAAACGTCGTTTTGAGCCGACTCGGGATCGACCGGCTTAACGTCGCTCCAAGCGCCTTCCGCGTCGCGATTTAACCGTCGTTCGAGCGACCAAACGCGAGCGAGCGAGTTTTCCGGATTTTGACGAAAAACGGCGATTCCGGCCGCCTTATAATCGACCGGCGTCGACGTTCCGT
The DNA here is from genome assembly GCA_017435375.1 of Thermoguttaceae bacterium. GTDB lineage: Bacteria > Planctomycetota > Planctomycetia > Pirellulales > Thermoguttaceae > RUG369. The sequence continues at coordinate 1,371 of JAFSFF010000094.1, read as the reverse complement.
CCTCCGCTTTGGCGATCGAAAAGCTCGAGTCGCGAACGGCGAGGGTCGCGACGTCCCAACGGCTGATTCGGAGGAGGTCGCGGTCGGCCCAATCGATCGGATTGAACGAAATCCGTTGCGGAAATTCGAGAAATTGCGTCGTTCCGGCTTCCTCGGTCGAATCGCCGGAAAAGTCGACCGCGTAAACGACGTCGTCGCCGGGAATCCGAACCCAGCGAACGTCGCGGGTCGCCGAACTTTCCGGAGCGCGGTTTCCGACGAGCAAATCGACGAGCGTCGCGCCGTTTTCGTCGAAGATTTTGACCGAGAGCGCGGCGAGCGGAGCGGTTTGCGTCGTTTCGCTATTTTCACCGTCTTTCGCGTCTTCTCCGTTTTGCGCGTTTTTCTCGGCGTCGGCGGCGCTTTGCGTCGAGTTTGACGGTTGCGCGGCCGTTTTTTCGCCGTCTTTCGCCGAATTAGAGGTGTTTAACTGGACTTCGAACGCCGCGTCTTCCGGGGAAAGGACGCCGCACTCGCGGTGAAGTTGGGCGATTTTCTTCGCGTCGCCGCTTCGAACCGCTTCGTCGGCGACGTCGAGGACGGGAAGCTGAACGAGCGGCGCGACGATTTTCGCCCAGCGGTCGGCGTTCTCGGCGGGAAAGTTCGCGAGCGCGGGCAAACGGAGTTCGTCGCCCTCTCGGACGAGCGTTAACTCCTTCGTTTCTCCCGTTTCCGCGTCGACGCCGACAAGTTCGACGCGGCTAATTTGGGAGGTTTCGTCGAAATTTTCGAGAAGGCGGCGCCCGATTTTCTCTTTCGGCTCGACGTCCGGCAAGCGCGGTTGAAATTTCATCCAACAAACAAGCGCGACGAGCGCCGCGACGCCGATCAGCGCCGATTTCAAGACTTCGTTCTTCGGGTTTTCTCGGGACATTCTCGTTTCTTTCGCCGCGGACGTCGCCGCCGTATCTGTTTGAAAAGAACCGTTGGTTTGGTTATTTAGCGTTTTGATTCGGCGATTAAGCGCGCCGAATTTGGTTTCAAGCGCCGGCAAGTTGTTTTTTGTGTCGGGAAAGGCGAGGCGCTTGAAAATTTGCGCGACGCTTCCGCCGCCGTTCGACGTCGAAAGTCGCGCTCTTTATAATATACCGCGTCGCGGCGTTTTTTACAAGGCGGCTTTTGCGAAAAGTTCCGTCTTTCCTTGCGTCCGCGTCGAACGCCGAGGAGCGCTCGAGTCGAGGCGTTCGACGTTAATTTTAGCGCGACAAAAAAAAGCGCCGTCGCAAGGAACGGCGCTTAACGGCGGCGACTCGACTTTATTGGTCGGAATTTTTAAAGCGATTCGACGTCGAGAAATACGACGCGACCAAAAGACCGACGACGATAAACGGC